>JARDZP010000098.1 GCA_029240795.1 Haloplasmataceae bacterium
TTAATAAGTACGATTTAAAAATCTCCTCAATCGGAAGATGGGGAGTGAATCGTATTGATCAAAATGGGATTATTGAAGCAGAATTACAAGTATCTTACAACCTAATTGACGCGTGTGCGAAATTAGGCTGTAATGTATTTGTTTGTGGATGTAATTATGTAAATGAGATCTCATATTATCAAAACATCACCTACGCGTTGAGTTATTTTGCGAAATTAAATGAATATGGTAAAACAAAAGACGTTAAAATCGCGATTTACAATTGTAGATGGAATAACTTTGTCTATAATAACGATACTTGGAAGATTATCCTAACGCATATTAAAGATTTAGGAATCAAATATGATCCATCACACTGTATCTACGATGGTGGGAATTATTTAAGCGAAATATGTAATTGGGGAGATCGAATCCTTCATTTTCACTTAAAAGGTTCATTATATATCGATAATCACCGTGTAGATGACCCACCTGCAGGTCTTGACCAAACCAATTGGAACGCAGTGATGGGATTATTAATTGCGAAAGGTTATGACGGTGTATTATCCATTGAACCACATTCACATATTTGGACTGGTGAACTTGGTAATAAAGGGATTGATTATACTATTGAATACTTTAAAAAATATAATTTTTAGGAGATCATGATGAAAGTTGCTGTTCAGTTATACACTTTGAGAAATGAATTAGCGAAAGACTTTGAAGGGGTTTTAAGACAAGTTGCTAAATTAGGTTATGATGGAGTCGAATTTGCGGGATTTTATAATATTCCTGCAAATCAAATGAAAAATTTACTTGCAGAATTAAATTTAATCGCAGTAGGAAGTCATACAGGGTTAGATTTATTAGAAAATCACTTTGAAGAAGTAGTTAGTTATAATCAAACAATTGGAAATAAAAATATCGTTGTTCCTTGGACTTCGATGAAAACAGTTGAGGAGCTAAAAGAAATTTCAGAAAAATTACTAAAAATTGAAAAAGAATTAGCTAAAAGAGGTTTAGTCCTTCATTATCATAATCATGCTCATGAATTTGCGAGATATAGTAATGAATATTTATTAGATTTACTTTATCAAAAAGTACCTAATATGTATGCTGAAGTAGATACACATTGGGTTCAAAGAGCAGGAGTAAATCCAGTAGAGTATGTAAAGAAATATCAAGGTCGTAATACATTAGTTCACTTAAAAGATTTAGTGATGAACAATGGACAAATGGAATTTGCGCCACTTGGTAAGGGAATCATGGATTTAAAAGGAATTGTAAACCAAGCTAGAGAAAATAAAGTTGAAGCAGTAATTGTGGAAAACGATCAGCCAAAAAATGGTGGAATCGAAGATATTACTATAAGTATTAAATACATAAAAGAAGCATTATTATAAGAGGTGATACAATGAAATTAGGTGTATTAACAAACCTATTTAGTGATAAAACACTAGAAGAAACATTACAATACTTAAGCCAAAGAGGCGTACAAATGGCTGAAATCGGCGTTGGGGGATTCCCTGGTAACGCTCATGGTAATCCAGAAGTATTATTAAATGATAAAGCGAAATTACAAGAATTTCAAAATTTATTTAAAAAATACAAGATTGAAATTAGTGCTTTAAGTGTTCATGGGAATCCAATTCATCCTAATAAAGCAGTCGCAGACAAATTCCATCATGATTTTGTTCAAGCTGTCTTATTAGCTGAAAAATTAGGACTTAAATATATTAATACATTCTCAGGATGTCCTGGTGGAAGTAAGAATGATCAAACACCAAACTGGGTAACTTGCCCTTGGCCTAATGATTTTCTTGATATTTTAGAATATCAATGGAATGAAGTTTTAATTCCATATTGGAAAGAAACAGTTGCTTTCGCAAAAAGTCATGGAGTTACTAAAATTGGTTTAGAAATGCATCCAGGGTTCTGTGTATATAACCCAGAAACATTATTAAAACTAAGAAACGCCGTTGGTCCAGAAATTGGGGCAAACTTTGACCCTAGCCATTTAATATGGCAAGGAATTGATCCCGTTTTAGCGATTAAACAATTAGGTGATGCTATTCATCATTTCCATGCTAAAGATACTAAAATTGATGCTTATAATGTGGCGCAAAATGGTGTGCTAGATACAAAACGTTATGACAACGAGTTAGCTCGTTCTTGGGTATTTAGAACAGTAGGTTATGGTAATAATGAAGTATTTTGGCGTGATGTAATTAGCGCATTAAGATTAATTGGTTATGACTACGCTGTTAGTATAGAACATGAAGATAGTTTAATGTCTAATACAGAAGGATTAAATAAAGCAATAAGTTTCCTAACTAATATCCTGATCTATGAGAAACCAACAAAGGCATATTGGATATAATATAAATAGATACTATTAACATAGAAGTAGGAAAACCTACTTCTTTTCTATATCAATGGAAGGTGAGAACTATTATGCGAAGAATTTAGATAATGGTGAAGCTATGATTGATTTTATACCTGATATAAAAGGTTTATCATTAATCGATGTGTAAAAGATATTATATATAATTATGATAGGCAGTTGGTGAAATTGAGATTAGGTTTAGTTTCAAAAGAATTTAGAAATAATGATCTTGACTTTAATATGAATCAAATTAAAGAAACAATTTTTGAGTATAGAGATCAGAAAATAGATTTTCTATGTTTTGGAGAAGCTTTTCTTCAAGGATTTGATGCTTTTAAATGGAAGTTCGAACATGACTTTGAAGTAGCATTAGCAAGAAAATCAGGTAAGATCGATGAATTAAAAATGTTAGCAAGAAATAACAAAATTGGATTAGCATTAGGTTATTTAGAGAAAGAAGGTTCTTTTTTATATAGTAGTTATATTTTTATTGATAAAGATGGTAACGATATTTATAATTATCGAAGATATTCAAGTGGATGGAAAGAAGACATTGCTGATTCGAGAAAATATCTCGAAGGTAAAGAAATCGGTTTGTTTGAATATAACGATAAAAAAATATTAATAGGTTTATGCGGTGATTTTTGGGATTATAGATATGATTATATAGAGAATAGTTCAAAAATAGAAAAAGATTTTGTTATCTGGCCAATTTATGTTAATTTTTCCTTAGTTGAGTGGGAAAATGAGATTCATGAATATGCAAAACAAGCACATATGATTGGTGATAAAGTATTAATGATTAATAGTATAAGTAAAGAACCAAAATCACATGGTGGCTCATTTGCCTTTATTAATGGAACTGTTGAAAACAAAATCATATTTGATTTAGAAAATGTATTGATTATTGAGATATAAAAAATCTTATTATTGACAGCAAGACCAGAACAAGCAACTGAACTTTACAATCAATTTAATGATGAACTAAGAAAAACACACAACCTAGAAGTACAAACAGGTTTTTTTTGGTGCTGATATAAAGGTATCATTTACATATGATGGTCCTGTGCCTATAATAATTGATAGTAAAATTATGTCACTTTGATATAAAAAAATAAATGAACAAGTAAATTTAAAGAGCGAATTGAGAATTCAATTCGCTCTAAGTTTGATGTAATAGACCAAGTTTTATTGAAACAGCAAGAACGGAATAAGCAAAAGCACTTTATGATGAGTTTAATGATAAGCTAAGAAGAGAGTATATACAAGTTGAAACAGGGATATTTGTTAATGATCTACCTGTGACAATTATTATAGATAGTAAAGATAGTTATAATTCTAAATAGGTTCAGGAGAAAAATATTAAAAGCAAGATTCATATAGAATCTTGCTTATTTTTGATTAAAATGATTTTTAAATCTGCTAATCCATTTATGTCAAAGAAATTACAACAAATTTAAATTTTGAATATTAAATTTTGAAAAATGATTGACCATATACTAAAAACCATATATAATAAATTCAAAGAAGCAATTTCAAATTTAAATTTTGAATATTAAATTTTGAAAGCTAATAAAAATATGTGAGGTATTATATGAATGAAACAAGTATAGAAGAATTCTTAAATATTATTATAAGCAATATGGATGAAAAAAATGGTATAACTACTACTGAAATATATAATTTATTTCCAAATATTAATAATAAAACTATATCATGGCGACTATATAAATTAGTTCAAGAAAAAAAGTTGTTTAGAAATGGCCATGGAAATTACACAATTAAAGCAAAAGATAACAATCTTTCTATGGGATATGACTATATGAGCATTGTTTCAAAAAAGATTTACAATGAATCATTTAATTATGGATATAACTTTTATATATCTGGAATAGATTCATTGGCGGGTGAACTACTTCATATTCCAGAAAACTATCCTGTAATAGTGGTTGTAGAAAAAGATGATATCAATAACTTTGCAGAAATATTAAGTGATTTAGGACTATTTGTAATCACTGAAAAAAATAAAAAATTAATCGAGTATTCTTATATTAAGAAAGAAATTGATGTATTAATTTTAAAGGGAAAGAGAAATGATTTATCAATTGATAATATTGCTATTAAAGAAAAAGCATTTATTGATTTATATTACGCAGTAACTAGATTAAATTATCCTTTTTCTATACAAGAATTAAAGAAAACTTATGAAAATTTGAATAGAAACAAATCAATAACTAAAACAAAAATGAAACAAGCCGCTCAAGATCTTATAATTAGTACAGAAATTAGTTGGTTATTAGAATTAGATAAATTTTCAAAAAATACGAAAGAGTTTATGTATAATATGTTGGGAGATTAAGGGGGAATGTAAATGAATGAACTTATAAATACTCAAAACTTGATATTAGAAAAGGAAGTATTTTGTAAAGATGAGATAGAAAAAAGAATGATTGATGGTGGATTTAAATCTATAGCAAAATTTGAATTATTTATCTGGGATTTAGAGATCTTTCTACAAATTCAGAGAATATTAGGGGATAAGATAATTCTAAAAGGTGGAGCTGCGACACAATTTTATATTCCAATAACTAGACAAAGAACAAGTATTGATATAGATATGATATGTAAAGCAACTAAAGATGAAGTAGCTGATGCTATTAAAAAAATTGAAGAATTATATAATTTTGGAAATGAATACATGAAATTTAAAAAGTATATTCCTCAAAATCCTAAGTTAAGTTTGGATAAACTTGAAACATATTATGTCAAAGTACCAACAATTTGTTCTGATAATGAATTACGCGATTTAGGTGGAAAACAAGAAGTTAAAATAGAGTTCTTATACTCTGATGGTGATTACATAATCAATAAAATTAAACACCCAGATTTATTTGCTTTAGAAACAAAAGAAACCTTTAATGTTTTGTCATTTGATAATTTAATAGGTGATAAGTTAACTACAATCGGTCCTAATACTATTGGTGTTTCGAAAGAGCGCTCAGATGAACAATTTAAACAAGTATACGATGTTATCACACTATTTCTTTCTAATTTAGATGAATTTTTTAGAAAAATAAAAACAATTAGAGAAAATTATTACAATGTAGCCAAAGATGAATGTTTAATTCATAATATACAACTTGACCAAAATTTACTTTATCAAGATATGTTATCATTTATCAAAGAAATACAACAAATTGAAAATAATAATGAAATGTTTAAAATTGCCAATGATTTTCAATCGTTATATTTGAGAAGATTAGTAAATAGAGATAAAGCTGATTGGTCAATTGTTGGTTATCAGCTAGAATTAATTGTTGAAATGATTTATAATGGCAATCAACAAATAAGAAAAATAAGACATATTGAAGAATTACTTGAACAACTAGAATATTCCAATATAACAGGGCCATATAGAGGTACAGTTATGAAAAATATGAGAGCAAAATTAGAAAACAAATTTTCCGAATTACCAAACCTGTCAACTAATTTATTTAAAAAAAATTTTAAACGTATAATTTGGGAGTTATTAACGATAGTACCATTTGAAGAAATTAAATCTATTGTAAAAGAAAAAGATATGGTATTAGTTTAGTTCAAAATTTATAATATTTTGATTGTTATGACTACTTTGATTTTTTATCCCATAAAAAACACACTTCACCCTTTATGGTGACACCAAAAAAGGGATAGACCAAGTTTTATTGATGTATCTAGACCTGAATAAGCGATGTTACCTTACAATCAATTTATTGATGAACTCAGAAAAACTAATAATTTAGAAGTTCATACAGGGATATTTGGTGCTGATATGAATGTAACTTTTACAAATGATGGTCCTGTGACAATAATAATTGATAGTAAAGATAAATAAAAAATAAACCTATTTGAGTGAAATAAATCACCACTAATAGTTTTATTTATTTTAATTGTTTTTCACCCAAGAATGAAGTTTATCCCCTTATTTTCTTGGACATTTTCCAGGATCTGGACGTCCCTGACTTACTGGTCTAACTTTTTTAGCATTACCATATGTACATCGCCACTTATTGACTGCCATATAAATACCCTCCATATTTTTTATTTCAATAAATGATATTTATGACTAAAATATTTATTATATTTAACAATAATTATAATATCAAAAAAAAGATGACTCTTACTAGATATATAAGGCAAAATTTAAATATATAGTTTAGCAATATTAAATAAAATAAGTTGTAAAGGACTTTTTCAGCGTCCTCCCTTTTAAAGTATCTATTGACTATAAACCCTAAAATTAATAAAGAGAAAAAAATTCAAGAAAACATAGGAATCATAAAAGAAAAATAACCGATTGTGGAAAAAACAGAGGAGATGTTTCATTCATTTCATACAATCATAATGGGAACTGACCCAGGTGGTATAGATCCTTTTTCGAAAAATATAAAGATTCAGAAATAGGTGGCTTTCGCGATGGAAAAAAAAGATATCGCCCCCGTCAAGAATGCGATATCTTATGAAGTAAGTTCAGGATTTGTTGATATAACAACAACAAATTTAACTCATCAAACATATTGTATACGGAAGATCAAAATTAGTCAATCTATCTAAGAAATGTTTTTTAGCATTTTCAGTAAAACAAGCATGACTTAATATGAGGCTATTCGGAAGTCAAATGAATAGCCTTACATCATAATGCTCAATACCCTAGCTTAAGAAAGAACCATGTTTTTGTCTAGAGCCTTTGATCTTAATGGAGTATCTTAACAATAGTTTAAGATTATTGATTTAACTATATTTTTATAGTATTTTCCAATACTGAGCTCCATTTGGAGTTCTATTTAGTAATTTATGATCTATTAATTCTCTCCGTAATAAGAAATAATCATTAAATGTATGATTGTTTGTGATGATTTCATTGACTTCTTTTTCAGAGTACATTTTATCTATTTCAAATTTAGTTGCTAAATATTTAAGTACTTCCATTTTTTTTATTGATTTAGAAGGCCAAGCCTTGATTTTACCAGTTTCATCTAAAAATACGTCTATCATTTTTTCACCCAATATTCCTTACAATCTTGTGTTCTAGCTAAGAAACCATATTCAATTAAATATCTTCTTATGGTTACAAAGTCGTTAAATATGGCCTTAATAATTTCATTTACTGCTTTTTCATCATATACCTTAGAAGAATCAAATCTTTCCGC
>JARDZP010000099.1 GCA_029240795.1 Haloplasmataceae bacterium
CTTGAGAAAAGCATAACTGCTAAAAATAATACAATTACTCCAATATAATTTATTCCAGCTAGAAATAATTTAATTTTTATTATAAAATAACTAAATAATTGTGCGATTACAACCGCGAGTACAAAGGTCAAGATATCTAAATATAAGTTATGATCCATAAATTTAGTATATCCATAATATATTACAACAACCAAAAAACAAGCAAGTAGTGAGCTAAATGCTTTAGCAAATAAGAAATTTTTACCTTCCTTATTTAGAAAGATATATTCGATTGCAGCAAATAGTGTCATAGCATAAAAGGTCATTTTCAAATGCTCCCAAACACTCTCATTAACTGGAGCAATTAAACCTACAAATTGATTATGATCAAAGTAATCATAAGCAAAATGTAGTGAAACGCCAAGGAATATAATAATAAATATTCCAATTATTTCCCATTTTTTTATCATCCCAATTTCCTCCTTATATTTGTCTACTTTATAATATTCATTAAATATATAAAAATATGTTAATTTTTAATATTTATTACAAAAATTACTAAAAAAATTTAAGTATATTTAATTGCATTTTTTCCATAATAGTAGTATTATATTTGTGAAAGAAAAAACTTAATATAGAATCTTCGAGACAAGGTGTAAATCCTTACCGGTGGTTATAGTCCACAACACTAATTAATATTAGTCAGTACGGCGAAATTCCGTAATCGACAGTAAAGTCTGGCTGGGAGAAGTTTTATAATAGTTTGAGGAATTATTTTTTAATATGCCTCTAAACTAAACCTCTTAGAAGATCCTATTTTTAAGGGGTTTTTCTTATCTAAATTTTTGGAGGTATAATATGTCAAAATCTTATTTTTCAACTAGAAAATTAGTTTTATTAGCTATTTTATCAGCATTAGGGTCAGCTTTAATGTGGCTAGAAATACCATTTATTCCACCGTTTAAACTTGATGCAAGTGATTCAGCTGTAATTGTAGCCGCTGTTTTATACGGTCCATTAGCAGCTTTCATTGTTGCTGTAACAAAAGGGATAGCCCACTTTATATTCTTAAGTGGTGGCGATTTTGGTATAGGTGAACTTATTGCAATAACAGCTTCGATGGCTTATACATTACCGTTTTATTTTTCAATGAAACTTGTTAAAAAATATTCAAAAAATATATTTGTTATAAGAATTATTCCTATGATATTCGGAACAATCGCTTTATCAATTATCTTACCATTGTTAAATTTACTTGTATTCTTCCAATTATGGTCAATTGTTATGACAAATTCTTTCTTGGATTATAACGATGTGTTCATCTTTTCAATGGGGACAATACCTGGTAATATAATAAAAGGAACAGGATTATCAATCATTTTCTTTGTACTAAGTTTTAGATTGGATTATGTAGCCAATAAATTGAATATCCTTAAAGATGATGAAGTTACACTTTTAGAAATTGAAGAATAGAACAAAAATTTGAAATTATAATTCAGAAAGTTATCCACAAAAATGTGGATAACTTTTTTATTCTTGATTAAAAATGTTATCATATTGATATGGTAAAAAAAATAGGGTATAATCTAAAGTTGTATTAAACTAATGATGTGAGGTGTGTGAATGTTTAGTATCTTTTTTAAACTTGGATGGTTTATTAAAAAACATTGGATAAAGTATATAGTAGCTATAACGTTTTTAAATGTAGCTAGTTTTATTAGTGTAATACCACCAAAAATATTAGAATTAGGAATCGATGAAATTATAAATAAAACAATAACAAGAGATTCACTATTAAGATTAATATTAATCATGTTGTTAATAACAATCATAGGGTATTTTGTTTCTTTTTTATGGACATATTTATTATATGGTACTGGTAATAAATTAGAGTATACCATTAGAAAAAATTATTTTGAACACTTACTCAAAATGGATAATAAATTTTATGAAAGAAATGTTGTAGGCGATTTAATGGCCCGTGCAACAAGTGATTTAGGTCAAGTAGCTCAAACAGCAGGATATGGAATATTAGCTTTGACTGATGCTACTGTATACCTTGTATTTATTTTATTTATGATGATGTATACTATTAGTTTCAAACTTACGATAGTATCTTTAATCCCATTACCATTTATTGTAATAGGAGTAAAAATACTTGGTGATAGAATTCATAAGAGTTATACTGAGTCTCAAAATGCTTTTAGTGCAATGAATAATAAAGTTTTAGAGTCAGTATCAGGTGTTAGAGTAGTACGTGCTTACGTTCAAGAAGAAGATGATATTAAACGTCTTGAAGGAAGTGCTATGAACGCAGTTAATAAAAACATTAATTTAATAAAAGTAGATGCATTATTTGATCCGCTTTTTAAAATCGTATTCACTATTGCATACGCTATAGCATTTAGTTATGGTATTTTTTTGGTTTTTAATCAAGAATTAACGCCAGGACAACTAGTGTCCTTCTCGGTTTATTTAGGTATGCTTGGTTGGCCTATGTTTGCTTTAGGTGATGCCGTTAATGTGATGCAAAGAGGAAACGCATCATATGACCGTATACAAAATATTATGTCACAAAAACCTGAAGTAGAAGAACCCGCAATACCGGAATATGTTGGAGAAGATTTGAATGAATTAACATTTGAGCATGTTACCTTTTCATATCCAAATGGTGGGTTTAATGCAATTGATGAAATCAGTTTTAAATTAAATAAAGGTAAGACTTTAGGTATAGTTGGTAAAACAGGCTCAGGAAAGACAACAATTTTAAGACAGATATTAAAACAATATAAATTATTACATGGAGCTATAAGAATTAATGAAATTGATATCAAAGATATAGATACAAAAAATGTCAGAAAGTTTTTTGGATATGTACCTCAAGAACATATTTTATTTACGGGAACTGTCTATAAAAATATCGCATTTGGTAAAAAAGGTGCTACCGAAGAAGAAATAAATAAAGCAATCGATATGGCTGCTTTCAGAAAAGATATCGCATTTTTAGATAATGGACTTGATACCATAGTTGGAGAACAAGGGGTAACCTTATCTGGTGGGCAAAAACAACGTTTATCAATTGCTCGTGCTTTTGTGACAAATCCTGAAGTACTAATATTAGATGATTCCTTGTCCGCTGTTGATGGTACTACCGAAAGAATGATATTAAAAAATCTTAAAATATCAAGAAAAGATAAAACAACTATTATAGTTGCGCATCGTTTATCAGCAGTTGAACACTCTGATGAAATTATTGTTTTAGATGATGGAAAAATCATTGAGAGAGGTAATCATGAACAATTAATGAAATTAAATGGTTGGTATGCAAAACAATATATTCATCAACAAATGATATACAAAAAGAGTGGTGATATGTAATGAAGACATTTTTACGAGTTTGGAAATATACAGATAAATATAAAAGGTTATTAATTACATCACTGTGTGCTTTATTAATAGTAATCGCTGTTGATTTAGTTTTACCTATTATTTTTAAAACAATAATTGATGATTATCTTGTTGGCATAGAAAAACCATGGTATCAAGTTGATGAAGATACAGATGGTGCTGTAGATTATAATAACGACTACTACTTACAATATAATGATATACCAGAAGCAGATCGAGCCGAAATAGTTAATAATGAAAATGTAAATAGAATATTACTCATTAATAATGTATACTATTTTATTAATAGTAATGTTTCCGATGGAACAAAAGAAGTAGAAGGTAATCAATTATTTGTTACTGATCAAAATGGAAATGAAAATGTATATAAACTAGAAGAATTAAATAAAGCTGATGTTTTTAATTTTTATCAACCCGCAGTTCACCCGATTATGATTTTGGTTATAATTCACGTTGTATTAAATATTATAGTAATGTTTGCTACTTACTTATATAGATTGGGTTTTTATAAATTAGGAAATAGAGTAACATTAGATTTAAGAAAACAAGCATTTGAAAAAATACAAAAACTACATATATCCTATTTTGATAAAATGCCAGCAGGTAAAATAGTAGCTCGAGTTACGAATGATACACAATCAATTATTGATTTATTCTCTAGAATTATTGTTGTATTTACATCTGCTATAATTATGATTACGGGTACATATATTAGTTTATTTTTTCTTGATGCAAGATTAGCCGCTATAAGTTTACTCCTAATACCAATATTATTATTTTGGGGAACCCTATATAGAAGAGGAGCTAAGAAAAATAATAAAGTTATTAGAAGTGAAAACTCGGAAATAAATGCTTATGTAAACCAATCCATTAAAGGTATGGAAGTTATTCAGGCTTTTAATAGAGAAGATTTAAGCTTTTCAGAATTTCAAGAACATAATACAAAATATTTTGAATATAAGAACAAAATGTTAGTATTGAATTCTACATTATCAGGTAATTTAGTAAGAACATTACATCGTACTATCCAGGCAGTAATATTATTATATTTTGGTTGGGGTGCTTTAGGTTTACAAAATGTTATAGCTGTAGGTGTTATTTATGCATTTATTGAATATATTAACAAGATAATAAATCCAATCAACCAAATTTTTAATAATCTAGAGTTACTAGAACAATCTTTGGTTAATTCTGACCGTATTTTTTACTTATTAGATCAACCTGAAACAACCTTATATTACGATAAAGTAGATCGTTTTAAAGGAGATATTCAGTTTAAAGATTTGAATTTTGCATATGAAAAAGATAATTATGTATTAAAAAACATAAATTTAAATGTGAAATCTGGTCAAACTATTGCTATTGTAGGACATACTGGTAGTGGAAAAAGTTCGATGATGAATGTTATGTTACGTTTCTATGATTTTGATGAGGGACAAATTTTAATTGATGGAGTAGATATTCGTAACTATTCTAAACAAGCTTATCGAAAACATGTAGGAATAGTGTTACAAGATCCCGTGTTATTTACAGGAACAATTGCATCAAATATTAGTTTAAATAATTCATTAATATCTGATGAAATGATTGAACATGCATTAAGACAAATTGGTGCTGAGAGATTTATTGATAAATTCACCAAAGGAATTCAGGAACCAGTTCTAGAAATGGGATCTAATTTTTCTACAGGTGAAAGACAATTAATTTCCTTCGCTCGTGCAATGATTTATGACCCAGCTGTACTTGTACTAGATGAAGCTACAGCTAATATAGATACTGAAACAGAACAACTAATTCAAAAAGCATTACATGTAGTAAAACGTAATAGAACAACATTTATTATTGCTCACCGCCTTTCAACTATTAAGGATGCAAATCAAATAATAGTTCTTGAAAAAGGAAATATTGTGGAACAAGGTTATCACGATGATTTGATGAATACTAAAGGAAAATATTATGACATGTATCAATCGCAATTGCATCAAATCTAAAAAAGTGTTGTATTAAGTCCTACAAGGTTTTATAATATAGACTATAGGCAAAGTAAATATAAAGATTTTTGGGCGCTTTTAACAAAGCTTAATAGGGAATCAGGTTTAAGGCCTGAGCTGTCCCAGCAACTGTATTTGAGGACGAAAAGACATTTAACCACTGCATTAGCGGGAAGGAGTCTTAGTAGAATGATTCAAAAGCCAGTAGACCTACCTAAATTTCTATTTCTTCAATTTCTCCTGGGAATGGGAAAAGTGATGATACGCTTAATATAAAATTCTTATTTTTTATGTGCATATCAAAACTATAAACCTCATTCTTTTTAGAATGAGGTTTTTTTTTACCAGGTTAATCGCCTATAACAAAAATATTTAGGAGGAATATCATATGTTAAACAAAAAACAAATTTTACCCATTGTTTCAACTTTAGTAGTTGCACTTATCGCAGTAGGACTATTTTTTGGCTATAAGGCTTGGATTAATAATAGAGTTGAAAAAGGAGAAAAACAAATTACTGTAGAGGTAGTTGTGGATACAGAAGATGGAAAATACACTAAAACATATCAATTTTGGACAGAAGCTATTTTTTTAGGTCAAGCTTTAGACGATGAAGTAGACATAGAAGCATTGACAAGTCAATATGGTAGATATATCGTTTCTGTAGATGGTTATAAGGAAGATTCAGCTAATGGATTATACTGGTCAATATATATTAATGGAGAAATGGGCTTATTAGGCATGGACCAACAACCTCTTATACATAAAGATGTTATTAAACTTGAATTAAAACCTTTTACAATGGAGTAGTATATAATAAAGTGGTGATTTAGTTGAAAAGCATAAAACAGTTAGTCATTTTGTCATTCTTCTCATCTATAATTATAGTTGGAAAAGTAATTTTAGCGCTTTTGCCAATACCCAATATAGAAGTAGTAACTTTTTTATTGATTATATATACACTTGTTTTCGGATTTAAACGTACCTTAGCAATTTCGATAGTTTATTCTATCACCGAAATGTTAATGTGGGGATTTGGTGTGCAATTATACATTTGGATATTAATTGTGATTATTACAACATTAGCAAAAAAAGTATTTAAAGAAAATTTCATCATATGGTCTCTTTATTCTGGCTTTTTTGGTTTAATTTTCGGATTTTTATGTGCAATTCCTAAATTATTAATTGATTATTCGTTATTTTTGAGTTATTTTATTTCTGGTTTACCCTTTGATGCTATACACATGTTAGGAAATTACGTTATAATGTTATTAATTGGGGAACAAGTTTATTTTAGACTTAAGAAATTAACGAATTTTTATGGAGGAATGTAATGAAAATCTACACTAAAACAGGTGATGCCGGTAAAACTGGACTTTTAAATTCTCGTGTTAAAAAAAGTAATTTTAGAATAGAAATTATTGGGCAAATAGATGAACTTATGGTTAATTTAGCTATGCTAATAGTGGAACTTAACCATAAGTACATTTCTATTGAAAGTGACTTAAAAAATGTATATAAAGATTTATTTAATATTCAATCATATGTAGCAGACGAAGGAAAAAAATATAACTTTAATATAGATGAAAATGAAGTAAGCATATTAGAAGTAAAGATTGATGAAATGTCAAAAGAGTTACCCGAATTAAAAAACTTTATCTTTTGTACAGGACATAAATATGCAGTTATTTCACATCAAGTCAGGACTAAAGTAAGAACTGTAGAAAGACTTATTGTAATACTTAATGAAACTTATCAAGTAGAGTTAACAATTCTAAAATATTTAAATAGACTCTCAGATTACTTTTTTACACTAGCGAGATTTATAAATAAAAAAGAAAATGTAGATGAAGAAATAATTATATTATAGTTTTGTGAGCATTAGATAAAATTCTAATGCTCTTTTTCCTTTGTTATTTAAGAATTTGTCAACTAATAAAATGTTTGATTAATTAGTTGACAACAGTCATTTAAAGTGGTAGAATCTATAAATGTCGCAGGAAACAATTAAATAAACGAATAGTAAAAATTGTTGACAAATCTCGACAAAAGTGATTAAATTCTATCTTGTCAGCGCGATGCGTTGTTATTTAATTTTAAATAAATTATTGACAATACATACGTAACATGATATAATCTTAAAGCACTGAAAAAAG
>JARDZP010000100.1 GCA_029240795.1 Haloplasmataceae bacterium
CTAAAGCTTTAGTACATTTCCAAACTGCTAAACAAGAATTAATTGCATCGGGTGATTTAGAAGAAAGTGATTTCCCAATTATAGTAGAAACTGTAGCTGGAACAAATCCAAACCAATTACCTTATTACAAATCTTTGATTAATGCATTTAATGCTGAGTTTGGTGATTATGTAACATTCACATTAAACATTCCTGATAATCGTGATGAATGGACATTATGGTCAAATACCAAATTAAGTTATGACTTAAGATGGCAAATGGGTTGGGGTCCTGACTATGCCGATCCTTTAACTTATTTAAATACATATGTTGTTAATGGAGATATGCAATACTATTCAGGATTAGATGAAAGTAATGTTGCTTTACAAAACCAATTATTTGGTGAATATACAGCATTAGTTCGAGCTGCTGACCAAATTTATGAACTTGATCAAATGGATGATCGTTTCGCTAAATTCGCAGAAGCAGAATATAAATTAGTTTATGAAGAAGCTTTAATCATTCCTTACCTAGCTACAACAGGTACTGACGTTTATGTATCTAGAACAAAACCATATACAGCTATGAAAGCAAACTATGGATTGTCTGGAGCTAAATTTAAATACATGATTATATTAGCAGATCCTCTTACAAGAGATGAAAGAAATGGATTAAAAGCTGAATATGATGCTAATAAATAACAAATAAAAAATTAAGAAAATGTAATCAATATAAAACCTTAAGTAATGGGGAATACTGTATAATGTTCCCCATTATTTGTATTAAAATTGTGGAGGTGGTTCAATATGGATGAACTAGCACAAAAGAAAGTTAAAAATAAGAATCCTATTTTAAACTTCTTAATAAGATTTTTTAAACCAATCTATAATTTCTTTAGAAAACCTTTAGTAAAGTATATATTCATTAGAACATTTGATGCGTGTATAACTTTATTTTTAATCGTTACTGCAGTATTCTTACTTTTAAGAATGGTTCCAAAAGAAAGATTTATTGATTGGGATAGATTTCAAAAAGTTCCTGCTGAGAGAAAAGAACAGTTTAAAATTGATCAGCTTGAAAAATATGGGTTGAATGACCCTATTCATGAACAATTATTTAATTATTATAATGATCTCAATCCTTTTGTTGAAAAAGAATTATGTGTGAAAGATAAATTCGATGAAGATTACAATGTTGTATGTACTAAATATGAATCTGTTAGATTTAATTTAGGTAAGTCTTTAAGATATAAAAATGGTGCAAAAGTTACTGATTTAATTGCTGAAAGATTTCCAGTATCATTTAAATTAAGTATGTTGTCATTAGTTGTTACTTATGCTTTAGCTGTACCGCTTGGTGTTTATATGGCTAAAAATAAGGGCGGATTAATTGATAAATTAGGTAATGGATTTATTGTTTTTACCAACGCGGTACCATCCTTGATTTTCTATTATGTATGGTTAATAGTGGGTATGAAAGTTTTCAATTTCCCTTCTATTTTTGAGCCTGAAGATTTTAGATCGTGGATAATTCCTGTATGGGCGCTTTCGTTTGTCTCTATTGCTGGTACTGCAATGTGGGTTAGACGTTACATGGTAGATGAAATTAATTCTGATTACGTTAAATTCGCTCGTAGTAAAGGTTTAAGTGAAAGTGCAATTATGTTTAAGCATGTATTTCGTAATGCGGTTGTACCTTTAATTCGTACAATTCCGTCAGCGTTAATATTTGCTGTTGTTGGTTCTTATTTCGTAGAAATGTTATGGAATATTCCTGGAAGTGGTGGATTATTAGTTCAAGCATTAACGAAGGTTGATAACCCACTAGTTCAAGGACTAACTATAATTTATGCGGCTATGTCAATGGTTGCTTCTTTACTAGGTGACCTAGTTACAGTATTCTTCGATCCAAGAATTTCTCTAACTAAAAATAAATAGAGGTGAGAAAGTTGAGTAAGAGAAGAGAATTATATGAAAATGCTAATATAAATGACCTATTTGTGGCAGCTGAGCTTAGAAATTCAGAATCAGAGCATCTAGCTGTAGAACCTTATTCATATTGGGCATCTGTATTTAAAGAATTTAAGAAAAAACCTAGTGCCATTGTTTCAGTTGTTTTGCTTGTAATAATTATATTACTTTCAATATTTGTGCCTATGTTTTCAAAATACGATATTGTTGAACCCAACACGCTCTTAAGAAATATCAGACCTAATTTTAAATATCTGTTCGGAACTGATCGTAATGGTTATGATTTGTTTACAGTTGTTTGGACTGGGGCAAGAACATCATTATCTATCGCTTTTATTGTATCAATCATAAATTCTATTATTGGTATTATAATGGGTACAATATGGGGATATTTTAAAAAATTAGATTTAGTTATGTTAGAAATATATAACTTTGTGACAAATATACCTTCAATGCTTTATTATATGATTTTAGTCTACGTATTAGATAGTCTAGAAATTTCTAGTGTGTTAAGCTTAATTATTGCTATGACTTTAACGGGATGGATTGGCTTAGCACGTTTAATTCGTAACCAAATCTTAATTATCACAAATCGTGAATATAATGTTGCATCTAGAACCTTAGGTACTCCACCAAGTCGTGTTATAATTTTTAACTTATTACCTTATATATTAACAGTAATTATAACATCGATTTCATTGACAATTCCTTCTGTTATCGGAACAGAAGTTTCATTAGCTTATTTTGGTCTTGGGTTATCAATGGAAACCTTAAGTTTAGGTAGAATTTTAAGAGATGCCTACAATAGTTGGATGGCAGATCCGCATATTTTAATCTTCCCTGCGCTTGTAGTTGGACTTATAACAATTATATTCTATCTTATTGGGTTGGCATTAGCTGATGCTCTAGATCCTAAAACACATCGATAAAGGAGGGATACTATGAGTCAAGAAAAAATTATTGAAATGCGCAATGTAGAAGTTAAGTTTATGGTACGTGATAGAGAATTAACAGCAATCCGTGACGTTTCTTTAGACGTATATAAAGGTGAAATTCTTGCTATTGTTGGTGAGTCAGGTAGTGGAAAATCAGTATTAACAAAAACATTAACAGGGATGTTAGAAGCTAATGGACGTATCTCTGGCGGTGAAATTTGGTACGAAGGTCAAGATTTATCAAAAATAGGGTCAAACAAAGATTGGTTAAATATTAGAGGTAAAAAGATTGCAACTATATTTCAAGATCAATCAACTTCATTAAATCCCTTAAAAAGAATTGGATCTCAAATAACAGAAGTATTAGAACTACATAGAGGTATGTCAAAAGCAGAAGCTAAGGTAGAAGCGATTCGTTTACTTGAAAGAGTAGGTATTCCTAATGCGACTGCACGTTTTAGAGACTATCCATTTCAATATTCTGGCGGGATGAGACAACGTGTTGTAATAGCAATTGCTTTAGCTTGTCAACCTGATATACTAATCTGTGATGAGCCTACAACTGCTCTTGATGTTACAATTCAAGCGCAAATTCTAGATTTAATAAAAGAATTATCGGTAGAAAATAACTTTACTGTGCTATTCATCACCCACGACTTAGGTGTTGTAGCTAATATTGCTGACCGTGTAGCGGTTATGTATGCTGGTCAAATAATTGAATATGGAACATCAGATGAAGTATTCTATGACGCAAGACATCCATATACTTGGGCATTATTATCTTCACTACCTCAACTAGGTACAAAAGGTAAAGATTTGTTTGCGATAATCGGTACTCCACCTTCATTATTCCATAAAGTTGAAGGTGATGCATTTGCACCTCGTAACCCACTTGCTTTAGAAATAGACTTTGTTGAAGAGCCACCTATGTTCAAAGTTTCAGAAACTCATTATGCTAAAACTTGGTTATTAGATGAACGCGCTCCTCAAATGAATAAGCCTGAAGCAATTGTAAATCTTTCAGAAAAAGTCAAGAAATTAAGAGGTGATCTAAATGTCAAATGAAAACAAAGAAGTATTATTATCTGTTAAAAACATGCATGTTGTTTTTAAAGTAGGTCGCCGTAGAGTCCATGCTGTAAACGGAGTAAGTTTTGACGTTTATAAAGGTGAAACATTTGGTTTAGTAGGAGAATCTGGAAGTGGAAAAACTACTGTTATTCGTACAATCTTAGGTATTAATGATTTAACAAGTGGAAATATCTACTTTAAAGATAACTTAATCTCAGGAAAATTATCAAGAAGAAAGAAAAGAACTTTGAAAAAACAAATTCAAATGATTTTTCAAGATCCTGCTGCTTCACTAAATGAAAGAGCGAATATAGATTATATAGTTTCAGAAGGCTTATACAATTTTAAACTATTTAATACCGAACAAGAAAGACGTGAAAAAGTTGTAAAAGCATTAACTGATGTAGGATTATTAGAAGAACATATTACACGTTATCCTCATGAGTTTTCAGGAGGACAACGTCAAAGAATTGGTATTGCTCGGGCCTTAGTTATTGAGCCAGAACTTGTTTTGGCTGATGAACCTATTTCCGCACTTGACGTTTCAATTCGTGCACAAGTATTAAACTTAATGAAAAAATTACAAAGAGATCGTGATTTAACTTATCTTTTCATTGCTCATGATTTATCAATTATTCAATATATTTCAGATCGTGTTGGAGTTATGCATAATGGTTACTTAGTTGAATTAGCAGATGCTAATGAAATTTATGCAAATCCTTTGCATCCTTATACTAAATCACTTCTAAATGCGATACCTCAACCGGATCCTAAAACTGAAAGATTTCGTGTAAGAGGTGTTTACGAATCTACTGACATTCATTATGAATCTGGTGAATGGATAGAAGTAACACCTGGACATTTCCTTTTAGGAACACCTGAACAAATTAAAGAATGGACAAAAAAGTAACTTTAATTCCCTAACATTATGTTAGGGTTTTTTATTTATAATTAATACTTACTGATATTTTTTTAAATTGTATAATATGATATAATGTAAGAAAATATATATTGGAGGTGATACCATCGGAAATGGAACAAAAAAAATGCAAAGGATTTTAGCGTATATCTTTGTGTTCACTGCAGTGCTATATGCTTTAGTAAACGTCTTTATCTATAAAAGTGGTTATGATTTTGCTAAAGAACATAACGCTACAAGATACATTGTTGATTATCATTATATTGATGTTACTGATGCTGGCCCACAAGCTGGTTTTAAAGCAAGATATCACCCTAGTTTTTTTAGATTTTATGGAGAAACTGAAAGTGGAAAAGAATTTGATCTTGTCTTAACTAATTTCTTAATGGATGAATATGAAGAAATGAATCGTAAAAATGATAGTTATTTTGAAGGATTTAAATTATTTGTTACAGTAGTATTAACCATTAGTGTAATTGGTGTTTTTAATGCAATATTTAAAAGAGTTCAAGTTTTGGGTTATATATTGGGATCAATATTTACAATATCAATTTACTTTAATTTCGGTATGTTAAATTACAAGTCGATTATTGTAGTTGTTGGACTTTTAATGAGTGCATATTTAGTATTCAAAGCAAATTTTATTGATTATAATGAGTCTCGTTGGTTTTTTAAACGTAAAAATACTAATAACTTTTAAATAAAATGAATGTAATAAAACCTATTACATTCATTTTTATTTTACCTAACAAAACTTGTGGAAAAACATATTGAAAGAGCGTATAATATTAAATTGAATTCAATTGTAAATTGATGAATTAGAGGGAGCATCTAGATTATGACATTAAAAATAAAGTCATTCATTATAAAAAATATCGTCGTAGTGATTGCGATTTTAGCTGCTATTATAACAAGTTTTATTATTAAACCAAGTAGTGAGTATTTAAATTATTTTGACTATAGAACATTAACAAGTTTATTTATTTCTCTAGCAGTTATATGTGCTTTAAAAAATATTTATTTCTTTCAAATCGTTGCTCGTAAAATCGTGAGTATGTTTAAAACTACAAGATCTGCTGTCATTGCATTAGTTTACATCACATTTATTGGGTCAATGGTTATCGCTAATGACATGGCATTAATCACATTTTTACCACTTGGATATTATATATTATCTAGTACCAAGCAAGAAAAATATATGGCCTTTGTTTTTATCATGCAAAACATTGCCGCTAACCTTGGGGGTATGTTAACGCCATTTGGTAATCCTCAAAATTTATATTTATTTTCATATTTCACTATCGATAGTCTAGAATTTATGAAAATTATGTTTTTACCATTCATTGTATCAATCGTTCTTATTACTATTTGTTGTTTATTTATGAAAAATGAAAAATTAGAATTACCAGAAGAATTTGATAAAAAATTAAATATTAAAAGAACACTTATTTACACTATTTTATTCCTGTTTACCATTATAATAATCTTTAGATATATTCATTATCTATATGGATTAATCCTTATACCATTATTTTTGTTAATATTAGATAAAAAATCATTAAAAGACGTTGATTACGGTTTACTAATCACATTTTGTGCATTCTTTGTTTTTGCAGGAAATGTTTCTAGAATAGATGCCATAAGCAACATTTTAAATAACTTAATGGAAAAGAGTACTTTATTAGTTGGCGTTTTTTCGTGTCAATTGATTAGTAATGTACCAAGTGCAATAATGTTATCTAAATTTACCACAAATTATTCTGAATTATTAGTAGCTGTTAATATAGGGGGTACAGGTACTTTAATATCATCATTAGCTAGCTTAATTACTTACAAAGAATATGTAAGGCATAATCCTAAAAAGCAATTATATTATATTAAATTATATTCATTATTTAATTTTGGCTTTCTCGCAATATTACTACTAGTTTCATTATTAATGTTTAATTTATAAATTATCAAATTCATTATTTTAAAAGTTATTGATAATTTATTCAGTTTGATAGTTTCAAATTGATGAAAACCAAATCAACAAACTTTCTTTATGGGAATGTTGTAGTTGGAGAAAAAGTTGCTGTGTATGTTGGTGAATTAGAATTTGCAAATATAGGTGGTGAAATATCTGATAGTGCAATCATATGATAATACTTATATAGAATATGAAATGTTTCCTGATTTTTTTGTTCAAGAAAATGATTTATAAGTGTACTTTCATCTTATCAACAGGAAGAATAGTATGAAGAAATTAATGTAGTAAATAAGGAAATAAAGGCTGACTCCGATATACTTGAAGAGTTATCAAATTCTATTAAAGAGGTATTTGAATAATAACTAAGTAGATTAAAAAACTTCTATGGGTTATAATAACTATAGAAGTTTTTTTGTTTGAGGAGATATTTATGTTAGTTAATACACTTAATAAAGAAGATGTTACAACATTACTAAATGTTTGTAATGAATTTGATCAAACGTCTAATGAATTAAATTTTATTCGCGATAAAGGTAATATTAGCGATTTATTGTATTATCAAGATAATAAATTAATCAGTTATTTAGTTATTTATCCAAGTTATAAAATACATGAAGTTATCGTTATGGGATTTGTGCATCCA
>JARDZP010000101.1 GCA_029240795.1 Haloplasmataceae bacterium
TGCAAATGCTTCAAAACAAGATGCACACATGTTTTTGTTTGTGATTGACGGTGCGATGGTTCAACTTTTAGACCCCAATAAACCAGATGAAAGAGAAAGATTGTTGGATTATTTTTTAATTACTTTGGGATAAGTTAGTTGAGGATATAGGTAAGGAAAACTATCAGAAATTGCTTACTTTCCTTACCTTTAAAATAAATTAAATCTGAGCTTAATTTAGATAGATATTAACTTTTTCTTAAAACTATATTTAAATTTTATAAAGATAACTTCTAATAATATATTTAATATCTTAAGTTTTTTACTTTTTATTATAGTATTTTTTATTAGAAGATAACGATGATATTGATTTGTTAGCTTAATAAATTAATTGCAATGGAAATAGATTTAATAATGTACAAATTAAGCTATTGTTGAAAGAAAAACTTAAAAGACCCACTATATATGAATAATTGAATTATCCAGATATAGTGGGCTAATTATAATTAATACATCTAATTAATTATCTTTTTAATGTGATTGTGCCTGACTGATTTGAAAGACCAGAATCAGTGGTGGTTTTAGATGAAAAATCACTTTCTTTCAGTGATTTATCTTGTGTTTGCGTATTCATTAAATTAGTTAATGATTTAGAAATCATCATTTCATTATTTTTGACTTGAGTGTCCTGCTGAGTATCAGGTCTAAATTTAATATTTTTTTGATCGTCAGTATTTTTATACAAATTGTAGTAAATTATACTAACAATTAGCAATAAAAAGACACCGCTAATAATAAAATATTTTTTTTTCATATATACCTTTTCATTTTTGAAACAATTGTTTAAATTATATAATATATTTGGTGAGAAGATGAATAAAATTGAAGATAATTTTTAATAAGATTGTTCTATTGTTAATTACTTGGCTATCTTTATCTGTTTGTTTTGCGGCTGGTACTGATTATTCAGCACTTACAAATAATTTAGCAATTGAACCAGGTATACAGGGAGCTACAAAAGGTTATGACCTACTAAGTGGAAAAGTTACTCAAAATATTTCTCTAGTAAAAGGTAATTTGCCATTTACAATGCAATACCATGCAACCTTACGATTAGAGGGGGAGAATGGCCCAAATTTATACCAAGAATTAGATGAAGGTGGAGTCGCGGATTGGACGAATGAATATTCCGGTTCAGTGATTACTAGTACTATCCCTTCAGTTAATACGAGTGTTTTCATAATTCAATTACCAGGAAGTAGTGAAAAATATTTAGTTGTGAATGAGGGAGGTAAACTGCTAAAACGTATTTATCATAGTGGAGCAGGACAATTTGAAGCTAAAACCTTTTATTCAGAAAATTTACGTGATATCTCTTTTAAACAGGTAAATAGCTCTATTGTTATTGTTAAAGATGGTGTTAAGTATACTGCTTCAATTTACAAAAATATGGAATCAGTTTTTGGTAGTACTACTATTCCGAGTTATTTATACAAATTTACTGAAATACAATATCAAGATGGACGAAAATTAAATTTATCTTATGATAATGGTTATAATTTAGTTCAGGTTAAAGATAATAGAAATAATACGCTAAATATTCTTAGAGAATACAAAAAGTTTGGATCATCTAATCAAACTTATCTTGAACGTAAATTAATTACAGGTGTTGAACTCATTAGTGGTTCAAATGTCCAGAGATCGAGCGTTACTTATCAGGAAAGTCAAGTCAAGAGTATTATTGACCCTTCGAAAACAGAAACCCGTTATACTATTTCTTCTATTAACTCGATAGTTACAGGAAATTTTTCTTTCCAATATGAAGATCAATCTAGAGGTTATTGGATTCAATATGTTTTGGATAATACATCTAGAAAAATTTCGGATTCCAGTGAGGGAAATTATCCAATTTTGAAAAGAGTAATTGATCAAAACAAGAATGTTTTAAGAGAGTATGAATATGGAAATGTTTGGCAATTTTATAATAATACTACATCAGTATTTTTAGCTTATACCACACAAATTACAGCTTATACGCCACTAAATAATCAAAAAACTCAAAGAAGTATTTCTGCATGGAATGATATTCGAGGAGAATTTGCAAATCGTTTTACAGTCAATGGTCAAGATCAGACTATGGATTATACTATGACAGGAGCTTCACTACCTGGAACTTATAATCAAGCTGAATTGGGACTTATGCTATCAGCAACAGCAACTATGACGGTTCAGGGTAATTATCCAGGGCTGCTGAGTGGTTCCACTCCTATTCGCTCGGTACAGTTTAATCCATTTACGCATCGTTTGAAGTCAATCACTGATTTAAATGGGAATGTATCGACATTTAATTATGATCAACTTAACCGTCTTAGCCAAAAAACAATTGCCTCTGGCACAGCAGATAGTCAATCGACGACTTATAACTATACAGTACTTACAGATGGTGCTGAAAATAGATATCCAACCCCCAATCTGATTGTGACTGATGGACAAAAGGTCACCAATAGTATTAATGCAAATGGATGGATCGTACAGCAGGTAATCTCTTATCCGAAAGGTGGTACTAGTAAAACAATTGCCTATTCTTATTATAATAATGCTAATAATGTGAATTATGGACTTATTAGTAGTGTTGATGGACCACGTGCGGATGTGAATGATTCATCTTCATTTACCTATGATTCCTTTGGTAATAGAGCAACGATTACTCAGAACGTAAATAATCGATCGGTAGTTACAAAATATCTTAACTATAATACCTTTGCTCAGCCAGAACGGATTATTTACCCATCAGGATTAGTAGATAAATTTATATATAATCAAGACGGAACTTTACAGTCAAAAGCTACAGGAAATGGCGGTGAGACTGGAAATGTTACAGGTGCTATAACAAGTTATACTTATGATTATTTGAAACGTAAAATTTCAGAGACTAATCCTGATAATGAAGTTACTACTTACGCTTATGATTCAATAGGGCAATTAGTTCGAACAACTTTACCTGATGGAACTGTTAATGTTCAAACATATTTTGATAATGGAGTAATTAAATCAACGGATGGAGCATTTTTAAGTACTAATGAGATAAATACACAAGGTCTTATATCGCGTACCTCTAATGGTAATGTTTCAGGTTACTATTCTAAATCACTTAGTTATGATCCAAATGGAAATCTTATACAGACCCAATCTTCTTTAGGTTTTATAGAAAAATGGACATATGATGCACTCAATCGTAATACTTCACATACCGATGCAGAAGGTAAATTAAGTACAAATAATTATGATAAATCAAGTAATTTAATAGCAGCTAAAGATGCAGTAAATTCTGGTTCAAGCCCATTTAATTATATAAATGATAAGTTTGTTAAGGATGAGATTAATAATGACTATGGAACTAAATCCTATAAATATAATCAAGCAGATCAATTGGTTAGTAAGTCACATGCTAGTCGTATATGCAATTATTCTATTATAGACTCTATAGGGCGGATAGGAAATATTACTTGTAGTAGTGAAAATGATGCTAATCCTGCATATGCTTATAATTATCAATATACCTATGATAGTTCTAGTTTTGGGCACCTAGATAAAGTATTTTCAAATAGTAATTTTGGAGTTGATACAACATATACATATGATAATTTAGATCGAGTTATAGGGAAAAATCAAACTAATAAAGCTATTGCAGCTTGGGGAGGAACTACTTCACCTTTAAACGTAAAATATAGTTATAGTATTGCTGGTAAAATTAAGTCTATTACAATGCCCTCTGGTCGTGTAATTAATTATAATTATGAAGCAACAAAGGGGCGTATTGCTTCAATATCAATAGCTGGTAATCCTTTTATTACTAATGTTAGTTATAATAATTTTGGTCAAGTTAATTCATGGAGTATCGCAAATACTAATTCGAAATATTTAATAGATTATAATGAGGTAAAAGCACTAACTAGTCCTATAAAAGCAGTTAAATTTTTAAGTCAGAACAATGTTGTATTATATTCAGAAGAATATAGTACTGATCAAGATGGAAGAGTTCTGACAATAAAAAATCTGAATAATAAAACTAAGAATTACTCATATGATAGGAATGATAGATTAACTAGTGAAACAACTTCTATAGGTGCAGCAACTCAGAATAGCTGGTCATATGGTTATGATGCTAATGGTAATTTAATAACTAAAACGAGTAAAAATGGTTCTGGAAATGCACAAACAGTGTCCTATACTATAGGATCAGCTACAAATAGGCTTACAAGTAAAGTGCAGTCAGGATCTCTCTCTGGTAATTATTTGTCTACAGGAGAGCTCCGTTTTGCTCCTTTCTTATCTAGTTATGATGGTAATGGTCAAATGCGTTACTCTGGTGGTGCAAATAATCAATACTACATGGCATACAATTATAAAAATGAGCGTACTCTACGTGCATATAGTACCGTAGGTATGAAGGGCGGATGGTATGAAGGAGCTATTCAGTTTGTTTACGATGAAAATAGTAATTTGATTGGTGAATACACTGTAACAGGAGTTCCACTAGTCGAATATGTTTGGATGGAGAATCGTCTTGTCGCCGCAATTTATGGCGCTGGTGCTGGGAAAATCTATGCGGTTGTGACAGATCGTAATGCTACGCCACGTATGTTAGTTGATAGTAGTACAAATTCTGTAGTTTGGCAGTGGGAAAGTAATGCTTTTGGTGCAGGTTTACCGACAGGTTCAGTAAAATTTAATTTACGTTTCCCTGGTCAGTATTATGATGAATTTACAGGTTTACACTACAATTTAAATCGTTACTACAACCCTGAACTTGGTCGCTATATGGAGCCTGATCCAATTGGATTAGAAGGTGGAGTAAATCCATATGTGTATGCAGATAATAACCCATTAACTCATGTAGATTCGAGTGGTTTAGATAGTTATAACTTTTCATTTATCGAAGCTTATAAAGGTGATAGTGCATATAAAGCTAGTTTATTCGAAGAGTGGGGGTTAAGATCATTTAATTTACCGGACTTATTTAGTTCTAATCAACATTTATTATTTAATGGTGGTCCAGGTACCGATGTACAAATTGATGCGGAAATGCTGAGAGTAACACCTAATGGAGAATGGACAAAAATTAAAAAAACAGGGCAATATGTTCTTCCTGTTCGGGCAAATGGTTACAGAAATCATTTTGGTCAATGGGTTGATGAAGGTTTAATCAGTAAACCATCCAAAAGTTCGAAAGGATATTGGGTTCATGGGCAATTAATGATGAGGGAAGATGGAACATTGTTACCGAATGATTATAATTTTGAACAACATAAGGCTAGTAGTGCTTTTGATTTTAAAACTGGGATAAGAAATTGGGGTACTGTAATTGGTGCACGAGAAGCATCAAATGGTTTAACTAATGTAATTAACCAAGGATTTAAATTCAAATTTACAGGTAAACCTTATTGTCCAGCTTGTAAACCACATTAATATAAATAGGGGAAAAGATAATGCATCTTTTCCCTTTAGGAGTTGGATATGAAAGCTATACACATCTTATCTTTGGTAGTGATTTTCTTTATAATTTTTATATTATATAATATTAATAAATTTTCAAATGTAGATAATAAATATGACTGTTTTCTTTCAAGCAAAGTTTGTGTTGATAGAATAACTTATAATAATAATTACTATTATGATTTGTATTTAAATGATAGTGAAAAAACTGGAATTCTATTTGGAAACGAAAACTTATTTTTTATAGATTTTAAGGAAGATTCAGGTAAATTGTATATCATTGTGCAGGAGTCAATAATAAATAATCGAAAAATTATTGAAGAATGTAAGAAAATAAATCAACCTTTTAATTTCCCAGAAAATGAATATGTTTTAAATTTGTATATTTTGAGTAGTAGTGAAAATAAGATTTCAATAAAACTTGTTAATAAAGAAGATACCCCTCAATTAATTAAAGAGTGGTTTTCACATTATCGGATAAATCCTAAATTGGAATTTATATGCTAAAACTTTTAATTCTGCTAGTAAAGTGATGTGTTATATCCGGAATCATTAAAAATTTACATCAAAATGAATGAAATATTAATGTTTTATTCTAAGCTAAAGATTATGTTAGATACTGTTAACTATAATTTTTTATTAATAAGTGAAGATATATTTTATAGAAAATAAGCTATATTAAATTAAAAATTATTGCTAAATAAAGTAATAAAAGTTGACTTTTAATATCGAAATTATTTACTCTATTTCTTGTAATTTCTATTTCTTGTAATTTCTATTTCTTGTAATTTCTATTTCTTGTAATTTCTATTTATTTAAATTTGCTTAGGTCTTATTTTAGGCATAATAATTCATGGTAATTCCCTTTTTGGTTAGGTAAGGAAAGCAACCCAAATTGCTTACTTTCCTTATTTCTTAAATAAATTAAATCTGAACTTAACTTAGATAAATATTATTTCTTTTGCTTAAAACGGTATTTACATTTTAGGCAGCGATAATCCTGAAAAATATTCTTATCGATCATCACACCCGCTTTTTTACCAAAAATATTACCCACCACACCGCCAGTTATTCCTGCACTAATTGCACCGACAAAAGTTCCTACAGTTCCGCCAACAATCACACCTAACGGACCAGCAACGGTACCAATAGCTGCTCCAACAGTAGCGCCAGTTGCTGCACCACCCACAGTGCCTGCTGTTGTACCAGCAGCTGTTAGTAAAACACCACCAGTTGTTCTAAGTAATTTGTCATGGTCACGTGCTTCAACTTCTGTAGAACCACACTTAGGACATTGCAGAGCTTTTTCCATAAAATTTCCTGTCTTTCATCATTGAGTGACGCAGTTGATTGGGTTGAATCAGAGAGTGGGTAAATCAAGACTTATAACTAAGTGCTTTGCCTGATCGGTGATTGCAACGATAAACTTGTCAGCTTCGATTTTAGCTGAACATGAGCGCAAATATTTATAGATCATGTAAACACTTGTACTTTAATAATTATCCCATTAAATACCAATGTTTAGAATGACTAAGGATTACATATCAATGTGTCTAGCAGAGAACCATTCAATAATGATGAATAGAATTTGAGTGGTTTTTTGAGTAGATTTTCTGAAGCTACTTAGGGTGATGAGCTGTTAAATGATTAAAGGCTTATCCTGTTTGAATAAGCCTTTTTTAAATGCTAGAGCGCTTTTTTCCAACTTAAAAATTTATATAACCCAAACATGAAAGTGATCCAGATCGGAAGTAAAATCACCGATTTTTCAAATCCTTGAGTCCACATAATATATAAAATCATGCCAATGAAAATTAAAACAATATAGTTACTCAAAGGCGAAAATAGCGCAGGAAAT
>JARDZP010000022.1 GCA_029240795.1 Haloplasmataceae bacterium
ATAAAGGAATACTTACACCAATGCGTGAAAATATTGTTGGACACCTTGATAAAAGCCATGTAACAGTTCATACATATCCTGAAAGTCATCCTGATAATAACATTAGTACTTTTAGAGTAGATATAGATGTTTCAACTTGTGGTACAATTTCACCCATTAAAGCGTTAGATTTTTTAATAAATAGTTTTGATTCAGATATTATTACCATTGATTATCGTGTAAGAGGATTTACTCGTGACTTAAATGGTGCAAAACATTTTATTGATCATGATATTAATTCAATTAGAGATTATATTAATAAGGATATATTAAAAAAATATTATTCAATGGATGTTAATATGAATCACCAAAATTTCTTTCATACAAAAATGATGATTGATCATTTTGATTTAGATAATTATTTGTTTAATATAACAGAAAAAGATTTATCTAAACATGAACGCGATGAAATAATTGGTAAGCTTAATCGTGAAATGTTTGAAATATTTAATGGTATGAATTTACCACTCATTAAATAATTGGAGGTATTCTATGGAACTATGGTTTTCTGATGAACAAACAGAAAATGTTCGTTTATCACTTAAAGTAAAAAGACATTTTTATACGGATAAAAGTGATTTTCAACAAATCGATTTTTTTGAAACAGATGAGTTTGGAAAGTTTTTTACGCTTGATGGAAAGATTATGGTAACTGAAAAAGATGAATTTATATATCATGATATGATTACACACGTTGCACTTGCCACTAATCCTAATATTAGAAATGTTTTGGTAATAGGCGGAGGCGATGGGGGTTCAGTTAGAGAACTAAGTAGATATCATCATATTGAGAAAATTGATATGGTTGAGATTGATGAATTAGTTGTAAGAACTTGTCAAAAATATTTACCAATTACAGCTTCTAAGTTAGTTGACCCACGTGTAACATTATATTTTGAAGATGGTTTAAAGTTTGTTCAAGATAAAGAAAATTTATATGATTTAATTATTGTTGATTCTACTGATCCAGTCGGTCCTGGTGAAGGGCTATTTACAAATGATTTTTATACAAATTGTTTTAAAGCTTTAAAAAAAGATGGAATCCTTGTAAATCAACACGAAAGCCCATTTTATAATAAACAAGCACATGAAATGAAACGAGCTCATGCGAAAATAAAACAATTATTTCCGATTTGTAAAGTATTTCAAGCCCATATTCCTACTTATGAATCTGGACATTGGTTATTTGGCTTTGCTTCCAAGAAGTATGATCCAATCAAAGATTTTCAAAAAGAGACTTGGGAAAAGTTCGGTTTAAAAACAAAATATTATAATACCGATTTACATTTAGGTTGTTTTGCCTTACCCACTTATGTCCGTGATATGTTAAATGAAGTTAATGAATAATCCACAGTTTACTGTGGGTTCTTTTGTATTTATATTGATATTTGGATAATAATAATAAGGTAAATTAAACAAATAAATGGAGGTATAAAATGGATGATCAATTAGTAGAATTTTTAAATACTCAAGTAGCAAATTGGACTGTTTTATATATGAAACTACATAACTATCATTGGTTTATAACAGGAGCTCATTTTTATCAACTTCATGAATTATTTGAAAAATTATATAATGAAGCTCATGAAAATCTTGATTCGTTAGCTGAAAGAGTTTTAATCTTAGGTGAAGAACCTGTCGCAACACTGGCTGATGTTTTAAGTTTAGCTACTATTAAAGAAGCTACTGGTGAAGAATCAGAAGAAGAAATGTTAGATTCAATTATTAATGATTTTCAACTCGTAGTGGCAGATTTAAGCGAAGGTTTAAATGTCGCAACTGATGAAGGTGACGATGTTACTATTGATATTTTAGTAGGAATTCAAGGAAAGCTACAAAAACATTTGTGGATGTTAATATCTACTCTTGCGTAATGAAGGTTATAATTAATTAAACGAAAGAAGTGGTTCAATAAAAATTATTGAATCACTTTTATATTTATAAGTTTATAAAAAAAGACTTATCAGTACAATAAGCTATTTCAACCACTTAGTTGGTACTTAATATATAGTTTAAAATCATTCAATTTTTTGTTTTTTTTAACCTACATGAAACGAGTGGTTAATTTCTTTCATATAATAAATATCATGCAACTTAGAGGGGGAAACTTATATGTGTGGTATTTTAGGATGGATTAATCTAGAATCAGATTTGAAATCCAATAGAGGAATAATAAGTGAAATGTTAAAAACACTAGCTAGAAGAGGTCCGGATGAAAATGGTATTGAAGTATACGATCATGCGCTTTTAGGACATAGAAGGTTAACGGTAGTGGACCCTGCTGGTGGAAAACAACCAATGAGTAAACTTATTGGGGATCATAAATATACCATTGTTTATAATGGTGAATTATATAATACAGAAGATGTCAGAAACCTTTTGCTCGCAAAAGGCTATACTTTTAATGCTTATTCTGATACTGAAGTATTATTAATAGCATTTATTGAATGGAAAGAAAAATGTCTGGAATATATAAATGGGATCTATTCATTTGCGGTTTGGAATGAAAAAGAAAATTATTTATTTATGGCGCGTGATCCTCTAGGAGTTAAACCATTATTTTATGGCGTTAAAAATAATTCTTTATTGTTTGCTTCTGAAATAAAAGCATTATTGAAACATCCATTTATTGAACCAGTAGTTAACGAAGAGGGATTATTAGAAATTTTTGCTTTAGGACCGGCTAGATCGTTAGGTTCAGGAATATTTAAAGATATTAAAGAAGTTCCACCAGGACATTTTCTAAAATATACAAAAGAAAATATTAAACTAGTTGAATACTGGACACTTAAAGCTATGGAACATGAAGAGGATTTAGATACAACAATTGAACATACTCGTGAACTACTAATTGACGCGATTGAAAGACAATTAGTAGGAGATGTACCCATTTGTACATTTTTATCAGGTGGATTAGATTCAAGTGCAATCTCAACTATCGCTGCTAACTATTTTCAAAAACAAAATCGAGGAATATTAGATACCTATTCAATTGAATATATTGATAATAATAAGTTTTTTGAAAAAAGTTTATTTCAACCTGACTCTGATGAAGTTTGGGTTGATGTTATGAGTAATTTTATCGGAAGTAATCACAAAAGAATCGTCCTTCATAATCATGATTTAGTAAATGCACTAGATGATGCAGTTTTTGCGAATGATTTACCTGGTATGGCAGATATCGATTCATCACTTTATTTATTTTGTAAAGAAGTTAGAAAAAATCATACCGTAGCTTTATCAGGAGAATGTGCTGATGAAATCTTTGGTGGATATCCTTGGTATACAAATAAAGATAGTTATAATTTGAATACGTTCCCATGGGCAGAATCACTAGAAGCACGTAAAACGTTAATAGGTGGTTTAGTTAAAGATTTACCTCTCGAAGAATATGTACAAGAAAAGCATCTTGATAGTATTAGAAGGGTCCCTAAATTACCTGGAGAATCAAATGAAGATGCCAAAATGCGTGAAATGTATTATTTGAATATAAAATGGTTTATGATTACTTTACTTAATCGTAAAGATCGGATGAGTATGTCTAATAGTCTAGAAGTCCGAGTTCCATTTGCGGATTATAGAATAGTTGAATATGCTTATAATATTCCAAGGGCAATTAAATTATTAAATGGTCGTGAAAAAGGTATATTAAGAAAAGCATTAACGGGTATTTTACCAGAAGAGGTAATATATCGTAAAAAGAGTCCGTATCCAAAAACACATCATCCGATTTACACAGAAGCTGTGCAAATGAAGATGAGAGAAATTTTAAATGATAATACTTCGCCCATACTTTCACTAATTGATAAGGAAAATGTTAAATTATTTGTTGATAGTAAAGGAGAAAGTATTAAGAAACCTTGGTATGGTCAATTAATGGCTGGACCACAAGTTATTGCCTATTTAATTCAAATCAATACTTGGTTAAAAACATATCAAGTAAAACTTGATTTATAGAAAATTAAAAGAATATAGAAGTAATAAAAAAATTCTATATTCTTTTTTATTTTGTGATATAATAAATTTGATATAGAAAACAAGAGGTGTTAAGGTGAAAATAAATACACTTAAAAATAAAATAAATGAAGTAAAAACAAGAAGTAATCTAATTTATGACTTAAAACGCAAAGAAGTACAAGTATTATCAAAAGAAATCAGTGAAGATGAAGAAATACTATATATCATTAGTTTTCTTACTGGATTACGCAGGCAACATTATATTGTATTAACTAGTAGTACGCTCTATTGGTTGAAGAAAAATAAAATAGTTGAAAAATTAAAACTCGATGATATAGAAATATCACATATAGAAATCGAAGAAGATGTTGTAGGAAAAATAATAATAAAAACTGATAAAAAAGTATTAGAATTTAACATATATAATCTTGATATAAAAAAACTTGTTGATCAGATTAAACTTAAGAACAAAGAATTAGTTTTTAACAAACAATTTATCGAAAAAGAACAAGAAATACCAAGTAGTAAATCTAAAATTGTATTAAGTTTAATTATTGTAGGTGTTATTTTCTTATCAGTTGTTTTACTTGTTCTCTATTTAATGATAAAATTGAATTTATTATAGATTATTTAATCAATTATTCTTTTTTCATATGATTAAACCCTATTCTATATTCTTCGGTATTTAGATTATTATTTCGTTGAAATCCAAAATTATGGGAGTATTCAATGATCTTTCTAATCTTTTTACATTTTATCACTTCTCCCATTAACTTTTTTTAAATCTTATCATATATATAAAATAGAAACATTAATAATAATGAACTAAAGAGTATATTCATATAGATATACTCTTTCGTTCATTATTATAGAAGTTGATCTACTGAATTTATAACAGCATCATAATTAGGATGATTTTTGATTTCTGTTAAATATTCAACGTGTTTAACTACATTATTTTCGTCTAAGACAAAAACCGCTCTCGTTTGAAGCCTTAATTCTTTAACTAATGTACCATATTTATTAGCGAAATCAAGGTCCTTATAATCACTTAGTGTAACTACATTAGTTAACCCTGAATTACCACACCATCTCGCTTGAGCAAAGGGTAAATCATTACTTATTGTAAGAACTACCACATCTTTGTTTTGAGTTAATTTTTCATTTAAATTTCTTGTTTGAAAATCACAAACTGAAGTATCAAGTGATGGTACAACGCTTATAACTTTTACTTTATGTTTATAATCACTTAGTTTAACGGCTTCTAAATTATTATTTAATACTGTGAAATCTTGTGCTTTATCACCTAATTTTAATTGATTACCTACTAAGGTAAGTGGGTTTCCACCAAATGTTATCATTTTTATATCTCCTTTATTGTTTTTATATTTTTATTATACTTTGCTTGGTAAATTAATATACTCTAATAATGAAGAGAAAATTATAATTATATTCACAAAATAATGAAAATGTTATTGTTTAGAATATAGGATAATAATTACTATATCATGTGAAAAAAATAGCAAAATATTCTGGTATTATTTACTAAATATTTTATATATGCTATAATTTCTTTAAAGAAAGGGGGAAAAAATAATGTTTAATTTTAGTGAGTATTCGAGTTTAGATTATGGATATTTCTATATTGCGATTGCTGGAACACTATTTCTAGTTTTGCAGTACTTGTTCACTTTCCTTGATATTGGCGACCACTTAGATGCTGATACTAATTACGATGGAAATGCAGATGGATTTGATTGGTTAAGTTTTGGACTTCCGTTTAATTTATTTACATTAAAAGGAATAATTGCGTTTGTCGCAGTATTTGGATGGACTGGACTTAGTTTAAGTAGAAATGATACGAGTTTTTTAGTATCCTTTATATTCGCGTTTTGCGCAGGGTTTATTATGATGTTAATTGTTGCTTTAATTTATTACGGTGCTGAAAAACTAGGTGAAAATGGAAATATTGAATTTGAAAAGTCAATCGGTAAACAATGTGAGGTTTATATTCCTATACCAGCTAGTAACACAGGTACAGGTAAAGTGCAAATAGTATTAAATGATTCGCTACGTGAGATTGAAGCTGTTACAGAAGGTGAACATCTTAAAAGTGGTGAAATTGTAAAAGTTGTTAAAATAATTAATGATAAGTTAGTTGTCGAAAAAATAAATTAATAGGAGGATTTCATGGAATATTTAGTACCTTTAATTATTATTGTCATTATCTCATTTATAGTGTTTGCAGGTGTAATGAGCCGTTATCGCAGATGTCCTGCAGATAAAATTTTAGTTATCTATGGTAGAGTGGGAAAAGGAAAAGAAGGAGATACACGTTCAGCTCGTTGTATACATGGTGGAGCTGCATTTGTATGGCCAATTATTCAAGATTATCAATACATGGATTTAAAACCTATGTCAATTGAAGTTAATTTAACCAATGCTTTAAGTAAACAAAACATTCGTGTTGACGTTCCATCACGTTTCACAGTAGGGATTTCAACTGAAATTGGGGTAATGCAAAACGCTGCTGAACGTTTACTAGCGCTTACTCATAATGACATTAAAGCTCTTGCTCAAGATATCTTATTTGGACAATTACGTTTAGTTATTGCGACAATGGATATTGAAGAAATAAACTCAGATAGAGATAAGTTCTTATCATATGTTTCTAAAAACGTTGAACAAGAACTTAAAAAAATTGGTTTAAAGTTAATCAACGTTAACGTAACTGACATTAAAGATGAATCAGGATATATTGAAGCATTAGGTAAAGAAGCTGCTGCAAAAGCAATCAATGATGCTCGTAAAACAGTTGCTGAAAAAACTCGTGATGGATCAATAGGTGAAGCTAACGCTAAACAAGATGAACGTGTTAAAGTTGCTGAAGCAAATGCAACAGCAGTTGAAGGGGAAAACCGTTCTAGAATCTTAATCGCTAACTCTGAAGCTACAAGACGTGAAAAAGCTGCTGAATCTGAAAGAATTGCGATTGCTGCTGAAAAAGTTCAAGCGGCTAAAGCTTTAGAAGAATCATATTCAGCCGAAGAAGATGCTGAAAGAGCTCGTGCTAAACGTGAACGTGCAACTCAAGAAGCTGATGCGATCGTTAATGCTGAAATTGAGAAACAAAAAGTTGAAATTGCTGCTGAAGCAGAAGCTGAAAGAATTAGACGTCATGCTAAAGGGGAAGCAGATGCGATTTTATATAAAATGCAAGCTCAAGCTGATGGTATTAATGAAATCTTATCTAAACAAGCTGCCGGTTTTGAAAAATTGATAAATGCTGCTAATAATGACCCACAAGCCGCTGTTTTATTAATGATTACTGATAAATTGCCTGAACTTGTTAGAACTCAAGTTGAAGCAATCAAAAATATTAAAATTGATAAAGTTACTGTTTGGGATAGTTTAGGTGGTAATGGTGATGACACAACATCTACTGCTAAATTCTTATCTGGAATGTTAAAATCAATTCCTCCATTTGATGATGTATTTAAAATGGCAGGTTTGGAATTACCAAAAATTTTAAAAAGTGAAAAAATAGTAGAAACACCTATAATTGAAGTAAAAGAATAATAAATTGCATCAGTGGAAACACTGGTGCTTTTTTGTTTTAAATACATATCTTTTTTTGGCACTTATTAGTCTGATTTAATTAACCATTTCGGGATAATTTAAAATAAAAACAAATTAACATATTTATTGTAAAATTATGACAAAACGTTTTATAATAATAGTATCTAAAAAAGATTGGGATGATTTTATGATTATTCAATTTAGTGTAGAAAATTTTAAATCAATCAATAAAAAAGTCGTATTTTCCATGCTTGCGGGTAGTAATGCTGAACATTCGCATTATTTAAGAAATGTCGGTCAATTTAATATTCTACCTTCTACTCTTATCATTGGCGCTAATGGAGCCGGAAAATCAAATTTATTTCAAGCCATTAAATATCTGCAAAAACTTTTAAACAATAATAAAGTTATTATGTATCCTCATAAATTAAATAAAAATGATGATCCAACTATTATTGATATTCAATTTATTGTAAATGGTAAAAGGTATGCATACGGAGTTGAAATACTTAATAACCAAGTCAATAGTGAATATTTATATCATTTTGAAAATGGTTCACAAGTCATGATTTTTGAAAGAGATCAAAATAAAATTGATTTTATAAGTAAATATGAAACAATTTTAAGAACAGTAGTAGATGAAGACGTGAGTAATATTTTGTTATTAACACTACTAAGTAAAAAATCTAATATTGAACTAATAAAAAACGCCTATACCTATTTAACTGTAGAATTAATCGTTATTCTATCTGATGAAGAGGAAGAAACATTATTAAATTACGCTATAAATAGTTTTAATAAAATAGATAATCAAAAAGTAGTAAATCAACTATTAAGTAAGTTAGATATGGGTATTAATAATTTTTACTATTCAGAAGTTGATGGAGTAATGGTTAAATATAATAAAATGGACATAAATATTCACGATGAATCTACCGGAACAAAAAAACTATTCGCTCTCTTAAATTTAATTAGTGAAGTAATCAATAACGGTAGAGTTCTTCTCTTTGATGAATTAGAAAAAAATTTACATCTAAATTTAGTAAAATATATCATTAAATTATTTAATAGTTCAAAGAAAAATGTACATAATGCTCAGTTAATTTTTTCTACACATAGTACATCTTTGTTAGATTTATCGATGTTTAGACAAGACCAAGTTTGGTTTATGGAAAAGGATTTTAAGAATTTAAATACAGAACTTTATTCATTAACAAATATTTTAGATATACAAAAAGATGAAAATATCGAACGTGGATATCTATTAGGTAAATATGGTGCGACTTTCTCGGTGAAATTAGGTGAACTTGATGAAGAATAAATTTGACTTAGAAGAGCGTAATATTAAAAGTCGTACTAAAGTTAATAAAATAATTGAACAAAACGCTAATGAAATCATTAATAGGTTTACTGAAAGTGTAGATAGTTTAAAAAATCGATTTGATTTATATGACTTTTTGATAAGTATAAACAAAGAAAATGAAGCTGATGATATTCTTCGGTTTCAAATTGTTTATGTCATGAGTGCACTTGATTTATTTATGCATGAGTTATATACTTACAGTTTGGTAAAAGGGTTTTTTGGTGAAAAAAGAAAGACCTATCGATTTAATGAATATAAAGTTCCTTTAAGTTTAGTGGAAAAAGCCATCAAAGATCCTGAAAACATTGAGAAACATTTAAAAGCCACTTTTATAGATGTGAATAGTAACTTTACTTTTATGCATCCCAACCGTATAAGAGATTTGTTAAATATTATTTCATATGAAGATGAGTTTAAAATGGTTGAAGATAGTTTAAAAAATAGCGGCATTATCAAAAGAAGCGAAAATTTAGATGATTTATTGGAAGATATCTATGCTAGAAGAAATAAAATCGCGCATCAAACTGACATTAATCGAGGTGAAGATGAAAGAAATAAAATTAGTAAAACCGATGTATATCGCTATATCGAAATTATTGAACATATGGTAAAAAAATTATTTGAAATTGTGAGTGTGTGAAATGGAAGCTAAATTTACAAGTTATTATGAGTCTCCAATTGGTATGATTGAAATCATTGGTAATGATGAAGGAATTGTATATGTTGAATTTACTGATCAAGTCGGTATTAGTAATGAAAATGCGATTGTTTTAGAATGCGCAAAACAATTAGATGAATATTTTTTAGGCAAAAGAAAACAATTTGATGTTAATATTATTTATGATGGGTCTCCATTTCAAATAAAGGTTTGGAAAGAACTCAGCAAAATTCCATTTGGAACATCTGTATCCTATAAAGATATCGCAACAAGAATTGACAACGTTAAAGCTGTAAGGGCAGTAGGTGGCGCTAATCACAAAAATAAAATATCAATTATTTTACCCTGTCACCGTGTCATCGGTATAAATGGCAAGTTAGTTGGATATGGTGGCGGTTTATGGCGTAAAGAATGGTTAATTAAACACGAGAAGGAGAATTTGAATGAGTTATAAAATAAGATTTGCGGAAGAAAAAGATGTTAGTACAATTCTACATTTAATTAAAGAATTGGCAAGTTATGAATTGCTTTTAGATCAAGTAGTCGCAACAGAAGAATTTCTTCTTGATTCACTTTTTAAGAAAAAATCAGCAGAAGTAATAATTTGTGAATATGATCATCAACCTATTGGCTACGCTTTGTTTTTTACAAGCTTCTCAACGTTTTTAGGAAGAGCAGGAATTTATTTAGAGGATTTATTTGTCATTCCAAACATGCGCAATAAAGGTTTTGGTAAAGCTATGCTTTCATTCTTAGCAAAAACTGCTAAAGAAAGGAATTGTGGAAGACTTGAGTGGAGCTGTTTAGATTGGAATGAACCATCAATCCAATTTTACAAAAAATTAGGTGCAGTACCTATGGATGGATGGACCGTTTATCGTGTAACAGATGACGCTTTAACGAATTTAGCTAATCTTTAATAAGAAAAAGTCATTATATTTATCACAATAAAATTTATTGTGTATATAAATATAATGACTATTTTTTTGAAAAGAGGGATTTTATGGACGGTAAATTTCCTTTACTAGGAGAAAAATTTCCTAGTATCGAGGTACCGACAACACAAGGAGTCAGAAAAATACCTGAAGATTATATAGGTAGATGGTTAGTATTATTTAGCCACCCAGCTGACTTTACGCCTGTTTGCACAACTGAATTTGTGGAATTCGCACTACGGAACGACGAATTTATTAATTTGAATACTGAATTAATTGGTCTTTCTGTTGACCAAGTGTTTTCACATATTAAATGGATTGAATGGATAAAAGAAAAATTAAAAATAGCGATCCCATTCCCAATCATTGGCGATAATTTAGGAATTGTCGCAAATAAATTAGGTATGGTTCATGAATTAAAAGGTAGTAATACAGTAAGAGCAGTTTTTATTATTGATGATAAAGGAGTTATTAGAACAATTTTTTACTATCCACAAGAAGTAGGAAGAAATGTCAATGAAATCATCAGAACAATAAAAGCATTACAAACTGCAGATCAAAACAAAGTCGCAATTCCAGCTAATTGGCCATATAACAGTATGATGGGTGATAAAGTCATATTACCACCACCACAATCAATCCAAGAAGCTAAAATTAGAATTCAAAACGCTCAAGGAGAAAATTATACGTGTTATGACTGGTGGTTATGCTTTAAAAGTCTAAGTTAATTTTTTAGATTCTTATATGCTTGATATACATCAGGTAATACTTTTTCTATTCGAGTTAATTTAAATGTATCTTTACTAACACAAACTACGGTACTTATTGCTTTGGCTTTAATTTCGTTATTTGTGTTTTTTATTGTGTGTTGATAAACAGTTTTAACAGAACTAAAATCTTTTACAGATGTTTCAACAAATACTGTTTCTCCATATCGACATGGAATTAAGTATTCAATATTAATTTCCCTTACAGGAAATAATAATCCATGTTTTTCTATATCGGCATAATTGAAACCTATATCAGCTAAAAATTTAGTTCTTCCCATTTCTAGCCAAACCAAATAATTTGCATGATAGACGACACCCATTTGATCTGTTTCATTATATCTAACAACAATTTCTGTATTTGATAACATATGATCACCTTTTCATTATATTAATTTTTTTATTTAGTATAGTACTACCAAAATATGGTGCATATCGTTTGCTAAATTATAGCCATTTTGCTATAATCTATATATAAATTAGCATTATAATTGGTTAGCTTGTTTATAAAATTATATCACAATTTAGTCTTTATTTACATATTTAATATTTATTATGATTAATGTCTTTTTATAGGAATGTTTAAGAATAAATATATAAATAATATAAAGAGTATCATTTTAGAAGGAGATAACGATGGCAAAAGTATTATATATTAAAGCAAATCCAAAAAAAGATGAAGAATCTACGACATTTAAACTCGCAAATGTATTTTTAAATGAATACAAAGCAAAAAATCCTAATGATGAAATTATAGTATTAGATTTATACAAAGAAAATATTCGACCATTAGATGAAACATTGTTACAAGAAATGTTTAGTAAGAAAGATGGAGAAATTTTAAGACAAGCAAAATTATTCGCTTCATGTGATAAATTTATTGTTGCCGCACCCATGTGGAATTTAAGTTTTCCATCGATCTTAAAAGTTTATTTTGATTATATAACACAAGTGGGTATCGTATTTAAATATACTGAAAGTGGTTCAGTTGGACTACTTGCTGATAGACCACGTAAAGCTATACACATTGTTTCTCGTGGTGGATTATATAGTGAGGGACCTGCAAAAGAATATGAACAAGGTGATCGTTATATACGAACCTTATTTAATTTCTTTGGTATAATGGATATCCAAACTTTAGCAATTGAATTAACAAATGTGTTACCAAAAGAACAGTTAGAAGTTGAAAGTCAAAAAGTTTACGCCAAAGCAAAAGATATTGCTAAATCATTTTAAAGAAAATTGCATGTGTTTCATCGACACATGCTTTTTTTATTTGTATATTTATGGTAAAATATAATAAATAGTATTAGGGAGATATAAATTATGGAAGAATTAATTCAAAATGAAAATAAAATATTTAAATCATTTAAGCAAGGAATTAACTTATTTGGAACAATATTTCTTGATGTAATAGTTGTTTTTATAGTTGCTTACTTTTTTGATGTAGAAAACTTTTTTACAAATGGCGGATTTAGATATTTAAAGTCGTCAGCTCTTACAATATATTTTGGCATCATCTTAACGTTATGGACAACCTTATTATGGGTTAACTATATAAAAGCAAAAAAAGAGGGACTATTTAATGTGAGTTTTCACCTAAATAAATCACTTTATTTTTGTATACCTTTAGCTATTATTTTACCGTTAATATTTAGTTACCTTTTAGAAGAAAATATTCACTTAACCGTCATCGATCAATATAATTTCTTTTTGAATAGTCCTTCAGGTAATGTATTTATTGCAAACATTAATACAAGTCTACAATATCTTTATTGGTTAGTAGAAATGTTAATCGTCATTTTTATTATCGATTCATTTCATAACTTAAGTAACTATATTAAATTTTTTAAATTTATTCCTTGGGGTGGCATAGGTTTAGCATTTACATGGGGACTTGAACAATTATTAATGCGTCCAAATACATTTTTACATATTTTTATCATGTCAATTATAGCTGGAATATTATATAAACTGAGTAAAAGAAATTTCTTTGTTGTTCTAATTTATTTTGTTATTTTGATTTTGATTAAGGGATGATTATATGTTAAAAAAAGTTAATAGTGAAACTCTTAATATTATGTTTGATTATGTTAAAAAGGAACCATCAATAAATTTGTTTATTATTGGTGATGTTGAACAATTTGGCATAGATGTTGATTTTCAAGAAGTGTTTTTACAATATGATGATAATAACATAACTGCCTGTGTCTTAAGGTATTATCAGAATGTAATCATTTATAGTCATGTCAATCATTTTAATGTTTCTGAAATTATTGATCTATTAAATACCTTTCATTTTGAACGAATCAATGGAAAGAAAGCAGTAATAGACAAGATCTTACCACATTTAAATAATATAAAGGAAGTTACTCAGTGTTATTTCTGTGAATTAAACGATGCTTTACATTTAAAAAAGACAATTCTTGATATAAGTGTTGCTACTATAGATGATTTACCAAAAATATTAGAATTACTTAAATTAGTAAACTTTCATTCTAGTGATTTTTTAGAATCAAATACAAGAAAATTAACTAATAAAGCAGGTAGAATATATTTTTTAATAAATAATGATATGGTAATTTCCTCTGCTTCGACTTCAATTGAAACAAGTGTTTCAGCAATGATTGGTGGAGTTACAACACACTTTAATCATCGAAATTTAGGTAAAGCATCACAAGTGGTATCTAAATTATGTTTTGATTTATTAAAAGAAAGTAAAAAGCCATGTTTATTTTATCATAATCCTAAAGCTGGTTCCATTTATCACCAATTAGGATTTGTAGATATTGATAAGTGGACCATGATTGAAATGACTTGATTATTGATCAAGTCATTTTTTTATTTCGCTACTTATAATTTCATTTTCCTACATTGACTAAGTGAATCAAGGGTGTTAAACTATATTTGACTACAATAGTCAATGGGTGAGGTGAAAGATTGTATACTAAATTTTTACAATTAAATGTAGAAAAACAAAATCGAATTATTAACGCTTCATTAAAAGTATTTTCTGAATCAAATTATAAAGATGCTTCTACAGATGATATTGTAAAAGAAGCAGATATCTCAAAAGGTGCTTTATTTTATTACTTTAAAAATAAAAAGATATTATATGAATTTATATTTGACTACGTAGTTAAATATTTAACCAATGAAGTGCTAAATACTGTTGATTTAAATGAGTTGGATCTATTAATTCGCCTCAAACAAATACTATTATATAAATTATCGATATTAAACAAATACCCAGACATGATTCAATTTGTTTTGAGAATAAATCATGAAAACAGCGATGAAATTGGCTTTGATATATTATCAAAAAGCAAAGAAATCAATGAAAAAGTTTATGGTATTTTGTTTAATAATATTGATACTTCAAAATTTCGCGATGATATTAATATTGAATTAGCAATAAATTCGATTATATGGTCTAGTGAAGGGTATTCTAATATTCATTTAAAAGAAATGAAGTATAAAAAAATAGATAATAGCTATATCATTAGTTTAATAGATCAGTTTAATCGTTATTTAGATTTATTTAAAACATGTTTTTATAAAGGAGAGAATTAAAATGAATGTTATTGAAATCAAAAAACTTACTAAATATTATGGTGAGTCAAGGGGAATTATTGATGTTAGCTTCAATGTTGAAGAAGGCGAAATCTTTGGTTTTATCGGACCAAATGGAGCAGGAAAATCAACTACGATCCGTACATTATTAGGACTTATTTATCCCACAAGTGGAAGTGCTAAAATTTTTGGGTTGGATATTGTAAATAATGGTCCAATGATTTTAAAGGAAGTGGGTTACTTACCCTCTGAAGTCTTCTATTATGATGGAATGAAAGTCATTGATTTACTTAATTATTCAGCTAGTTTTTATAAAAAGGATTGTAGTAAACGCATTAAAGAATTAGCTGAGATCATGGATTTAGATTTAAATAAGAAAATTGATGATTTATCTTTTGGTAATAAGAAAAAAGTAGGGATTGTTCAAGGCTTATTACATGAACCTAAACTAATTATCCTTGATGAACCTACAAGTGGACTAGATCCACTCATGCAACAAAAGTTCTTTGAATTACTTGAAGCAGAAAATAAAAAAGGTGTAACAATATTATTATCATCACACGTTTTAAGTGAGGTTCAAAGACTTTGTAGCCGAGTTGCGATTATAAAAGAAGGAAAGATTATTAAGTTAGAATCAATGAGTACTTTGAACAATGAAAATTATAAACGTTTTAAAGTAGAAATAGAATCACCTGTTAATAATGATTATTTTTCAATTGCTGGAGTTAATGATTTACAAGTAAATGAAAAAACACATAGTTTCTTATTTAAAGGTGATATCAATCAAATTACTAAAAAATTAGCGAATGTTAATATTTCAAATATATGGGTTAATGAACCAGATCTTGAAGAAATATTTATGCATTACTATTCAAAGGAGGAATAAATCATGAATATTTATTTACATGAATTACGTGCATATCGTAAATTTACGTTCATCTGGTCTGCTTCATTAATTATTCTATTTATGATGTACTTTTCGATCTATCCAACAATCGCAAAAGATGCAGATTCATTTATTAAAATGTTGGAAAATTATCCTGAATATTTACAATCTGCGATGGGACTACATCTTGAAAGTATTACCTCACTATTAGGCTTTTATGCTTTTATATTAACATTTGTTATATTATGTGCTGGAATTCAATCTTTACACATAGGTATATCAATCATTTCAAAAGAAGAACGTGATCGAACTGTTGATTTTTTAATGACAAAGCCAATATCACGCTCAAGTATATTAACTGAGAAAATACTGGCAGGATTAACCACTCTAGTTATAACAAATGTATTCTTCTTTATGATAGCGAAGATTATGGTAGAAGTCTTTAAAACAAATGACTATGATAACCGATTATTCGCACTTATGACTATTACAATATTTCTTGTGCAATTAATGTTTTATGTGTTAGGAATCTTATTATCTGTTATTATGCCAAAAGTTAAATCAGTCTTACCTATATCACTGGGTGTTGTATTTGCTTTCTTTATATTTGGTACTTTAGTAGTTTCTGATGAAAAAGACATTTATCGTTACTTAACACCATTCAAATATTTTGAACCTAATGATATCCTTTTAAAAGGTGGTTTTGGATTGCTATATATATTAGTTGCTTTTATTTTTATAACGGCTTCAATTGTAGCGAGTTATGTCGTTTATAATAAAAAAAATATCCACGCTGTGTAAAGGAGGGATAAAATGAATATATATTTACGTGAACTTATAGCAAATCGAAAATCAATCATAATTTGGAGTGTTAGTATGGTCTTACTCATTGTGATGGGGATGTCAGAACAAAGTGCCCTTTCTGAGTCAGGAAGTTCCATGGCTGATATGTTAAATAATATGCCTAAATCCATTAAGGCATTAATGGGTGGGGGAGCATTCGACACTTCTACTGCCATAGGTTATTATTCGATGATTCACATGTACCTTATTTTGATGACGACTATTCATGCTGTTATGATCGGAGCAGGAATTATAAGTAAAGAAGAACAAGATAAAACTTTCGAGTTTTTAATGGCAAAACCTGTTTCGCGTTTTAATATTGTTTCTTCGAAATTGTTAGCAGCATTTACCAATGTTTTGATATTTAATCTTGTCACGTTAGTTACATCAATTGTGTTAATCGGATCATCTTTTATGGGTGATGTAGTAAAGCTTATGCTAGGGATGTTTTTACTACAAATTCTCTTTTTGTCAATAGGAGCTTTCCTAGCAGCATACAAAAGTAAATCTGCGACGGGTTTAGGAACAGGAATACTTTTAATTACCTTTTTCTTATCAATCATTATTGATATGGTTGATCATATAACATTTCTAAAATATTTAACACCATTTAAATATTTTGATGCTAAAACATTAATAATAGATGCCGGTTTTAATCCAGTATTAGTTTTATTAACATTAGGTTTAACCTCAGTTTTAACATACTTTACCTTTAAATTTTACAACAATAGAGATTTAGGACACTAAGATTAAATATAGTGATCATATAAATATACAGTTCTTTTGTTGGAGGGATATAAATTGTTAATAGGGTTAATTTGTTTTTTGCTTGGAATATTAAATTTTTGGTTTGCTTCTGCTAAAGGTGACGATATAGGATTAATGGGTTATAGAACACGTCGTTCAGAAGCTAATCCGAGAAACTGGAAGGCTTAATCAATTGATTGGATTTCTGTTTATGTTTGAAGGGATACTTTTATTTATTTTATCATTAATTAATTTTGAAATTTTATGACTTCATTTGGTGTTTACATAGGAATGGTTATTATTATGTGTTTTTTACAGAGAACTTTTTATATTTTTATGGTAAAAAAACAAAATAAATCGAAAAAAGTAATAATGACTTCAAAATAAAAAATGCATTAAAAAATATTTAATGCATTTTTTATTAGACAATGTTAGTTATTATTTATAATTTATATCCCATCTCAATATAAACTTGATTTGTAAATTTTGCCACATTACCATTTATTTCAAAACCTTGTTTTTTATAAAAACATAAGGCTTGATAGTTTCTTGATTGTGTTTCTAATGTAATGATCTGAAATTGATGAATTAATGCATATTGTTTCACGATATTAATTAATTTAGTTCCAATACCCATTCCTGAAAAATAATTTCGTCATCATATTTTTTAATTGTATCCATTAAGAATTTTACTTCTAAATTAAAAGAAATTGAATCACCATTTTGATTTAGTTGAATATCATAATATTGATTTGTTGAAAAAGAAAAAGGAAGGTTAAAACCATAGGGTAATTCTGATTTATTTATTTTACTTATCTTTAACATTGTATCACCATTTATATTTTAACTTAGTTTAAACAAAATGTATAGTTTTTGTAGTATAATGACCAAGAGGTGATAATTTGTTTCGTGTAATAAAACTTGATGGAAAAATTGATTTTGAAATTGATGTAGAATTCGTAGTAGGGTTTGAATATATAGAACCATTTAATGTCACTTTATTATATTGTTTTTGTACAAATTATCGTTTGATTAACCATTTTTACGAAAATATTCAAAAACAGGAAAAAAAATATTTATTACCTCAATCCTATCATGATGTTTATTTAAAAAACTACTATTATGATGAACATACAATAATGGGTACTAATAAAAATGGAATCAGATTATTTAAAAATCATCAGTTTATAAATATTAATTATTTTATCTTTTTTGAAACAAAGATTAAGCATAGGAGAATTAAAGAAAAAATAGAGTTTTCATCTATTGATGAATTAAAAATTCTGCTAATTGAAGATTATGGCATCAAATATCTAGTACCATTTTTCTATTCTATTAGAGAAATGAAAGAGTTTATGGTTGAAAAGCGAATTAAAGTTAAAGATGTAAATCTTTTATATTTATTAGAAAATAAAACATTAGAAGGTAAAAAAAGATAGTTAGGTGAGCATATGAAAAATTTATTAAAATTTTTATTAATAATTGGATGGATGATTGTGATTAACAGTTTTTCATCACAAGTAGGTGTAGAATCCTCAAAAACAAGTGGTTTTGTATTTACACTATTAACTAGTATAGGGGTTGATCTTAATAGTATGTTTGGGAATTTTTCTATTCTAGTGATTCGTAAGTCGGCACATATGTTTGTATATTTTGTATTATTTTTCTTGAATTTTAACTTTATAAAAGATTTTTTAGTGAATAAATATAATCTTTTTTATTCTAGTGGTTTATCTTTAGCATTAGCATGTTTAGATGAATATCATCAAACATTTGTACCCATGCGTGCCGGGAGTATTATTGATGTAGGGGTAGACATGATAGGGGTATTAATGGGTGTCATTTTGTTTTTATTGATTAGGTTTTTAAGAATCAATTGTCTAAACAACCTTTTTACGACAAATAAGTAAAAAAATCTCATAATTTATTAGATATATAAAAAAATAACAATAAAACTATACTATTTGGGGTCTTTTTATGTATTGTTTCTTTTAAATAGATAGAATTTATATTATAATATATATATCGGGAAGAAATGGAAAACATGTGGTGAATATATGATTAATAAGGGTTATAATTTTAAAAATTTTTCTTTAGACGAGTTAAAAAACTATATACACTTATTATTTACTAAGGGCATGCAATTTGATGAAGTAATAAATGAAGTAATTGAATTAGTGGGGATTAGTTTAGTTGCTGACACTGTTTACTTTGATACTTATAGTAATGAGTGTTTTTCGCTTGCAAATAAATTTGAATGGTGTAAAAATAGCAAAAATAAACTCAATTTATTAGCAAGATTATCACTTCCGTTTTTGTTTGATGCTTGTAAGAACCAGCATTATCTTTTATTAAATGATCAAAACGATATAAAAAATTATTCAGTTGAGATAAAAAAATTATTTAAAATCTTAAAAATTAAAACATTACTTGTATATCCTATTAAGGTAAAAGAACAAATTGTAGCAACCATGGGTATTGTTTATTATAATAAAAAAGGCCGAATTGATGAAAAACGGCTTGAATTATTATTGGTAATTGAAAATGCGATGTCAAATTACTATTTAAAACAAAATCCCGAAAACAAAACTAATTTTCTAATAGATTGTCATAAAAAATTACTAAACAATTTTACTTATCCAATCGTGCTATTAAATCGTGAATATAACGTTATCGATGTCAATTCAAAATTTGAACGAATTTTTAATATTGAATATAAAGATATCATCCAAAAAAATTTTATCGATGTTATCTCAAATTATGATCGAAAACAGATGTTACAAGCCTTTGAACAGGCTTTGAATAACACACAATGTGAGGTTGAAATCTTTAAAATAGTCAATAATGAGAAGAAGATCTTTGGACTTACCCCTTTTCCTATTATTACTGACAATTTTGATCTATTAGGAATTGTTATAAAAGATATCACAATACATAAAGTAGCTGAAAGTAAATTGAAGAAAATGGCTTTCTTTGATTCTACGACAGGATTACATAATCGAAATTACTTTGATCAAATCTGTGAAGATATTTATAATCACGATTACCATACAATAGGGGTAATCGTACTTGATATTGATAATTTAAAAGTAATCAATGATAAATATGGTCATGATGCTGGAGATCACCTCATTGTAAAAATATCAAAAATTTTATATGAAGTCTTCAATGATGAGTTTTTAGTTGCTAGAATTGGTGGGGATGAATTCGCTGTTTTTATTTTAAATCGGACCGACTCTGAAGTTAAAGAATTGATCGAAGTTTTTAATAATAAGATTACATATCATAATCGTTATAATGAAGTTCAGCTTTGCTTATCAATTGGCTATGATTATCAAGAAGGTAAAACAGATTCAATTCTTGATTTAATCAATAAAGCTGATGAAAATATGTATATCAATAAAAAGAGAAAGAATAAAAGTCTAATTATTTAATAATGATTTTATATCATTTGGTAATGGTACATCAATTATAAAAGGTATTAAAGTGATCGGATGAATTAAAACAACTTTATAGGCATGTAAAGCTTGACGTGAGATAAGATTTGATCTTTCTCCATATAACTCATCACCTAGTAATGGACAATTTATTGAAGCCATATGAACACGAATTTGATGAGTTCTGCCTGTAAATAATTCTAATTCAATCATATTATAATCATCATAATTTTTTAATACAGTATATTTAGTTAGCGCATCATCTCCAGTTTTGGATATGATGCGTTTTTGATTATGATGTCGATCTCTTCCAATCGGTTTATCGATTAAACCAGTTTTGTTGATTGGCTTATTTTTTACTAGAGCGATATATAATCTCTTTATTTCCTTATTACTTAACATATAGTCATATAAATTATGAACAAAATAATTTTTAACAAAAATGATTGCGCCAGTCGTATCGTGATCTAAACGATGGATATATCGTACACGACATTTTTGATGCGTTTGTTGATAATAATAGGCCACACCATTAACAAGCGTGTCTAAGCCATTCTTTTCGGCTGGATGAACATCAATATTTGGTTGCTTATTAATAACTAAGATAAAGTCGTCTTCATATACTATATCGATTTTAATATTTTGGGCGTTAAAATCGATTTCTTCTTCAATGAAAATTGGGAATTTAAATTGATCATTCATTTTTAATATTTGCTTAAAGTTTTGATAAATTGGCAACTCATTTATAAAAACATCTTTACTCATTCTTAGTTCATGAAGATGTTTTTTAGATAAGCGATAGACATTAAAGACTTCCTCAATCGTTTTATTATTAAATTTTTCATCAATTTCTATTTCTATATATTTATCAATTTTTCGATAATTCATTTTATCACCAAAATTATTATACTATGAAAGGGTGGTTTTATGAAATTTTTTTTAACGATATTGAGTATTTCTTTTGTTTTAATCGTTATTTATATTTTAAAACCATACAAAGATACATCAAATTTACCAAAATTCTCTGATTTCAAATATCATGATATTAAAATATTTACGGTACAAAAAGCTTTAACAATTAAAATAGATAGTTGTTTAGCGAATGTTAATATAACTTTACACGAAGAAGATAATATTAAAATTGAATCTGCAAATGATGTTCCTTTAATAATTGAATATAGTGATGATACGATGAATATTTATACAATAAATCAAGGATTAGTCTTATGTAATAATAATAATGATATAAATGCTAATTTACAGATAAGTGTTCCAAACGATTTAATATATTTAAATATGGAGATTGATGCATTTTTTACAATGTTTAACGGGTTAAATTTAAATGCAGATACTTTTATTTTTAAATGTAATGATAGTGACTTTAGTTTAGGTCATTCAAACTTACAATTATTAAATATTGATATTTTTAAAGGTAGCATAAACTTAGATCATATTATGAGTGAAAAGGTAGATCTATATACTACTTCAGGATTAGTTCACTTATGTAATAGTGAAATAAATGATAAAATTGAAATTAAATTGAGTAAGGGTGATATTACTTTAAATAATGTTAAAACTAATATTATAATTAGTGAAGTTACACTTGGCAATACACAGGTAAATGGACTTAATATATCTACACAAATTAATCTCATCAATGAAAATGGTGAAATTGAATTAGAAAATACATATTGTAGTATTATTTACTTAAAACTTAAAAAAGGCAATATTAGTTTTAAAAACGATGATGATTTTTACTTTATTGATCTTTTAGAATATTCATTATTAGATGGAGAGGCTAATTTTATCCTTAATGGAAATATCATTAAAGTTTGAAAGGAGTATTTATGGTACAGTTTTTCGATAATTTAGATTATAATTTAATTTATATGACATTAGTGGCATATGGACTTCAAATTCTTAAAGTATTGATTATTTTATTTATAGGTTTAAAATTGATTAAATGGTTTACAAATCATCTAAGTAATCGATTTGAAGGAAGTAAAATTGATCCTTCTTTACGTTCATTTCTCATACCATTAATTTCAATCACATTAAAAATAACACTCTTTATCACAGTCATTACGATGTTAGGAATTGAAATGACTTCATTTATCGCCTTAATTGGATCATTTGGTTTAGCGGTAGGTTTGGCACTACAAGGAAGTTTATCAAACTTTGCAGGCGGTGTATTAATACTATTATTTAAACCATTTAAAGTTGGAGATGTTATTGAAGCGAAAGGTTTTAGTGGTACAGTAAAAGATATTACGATTTTTTACACTATATTAGCTACAGCTGATAATAAAAAAATTGTGATTCCTAACTCGGCTGTATCGAACGATAGTGTAATTAACTATTCTTCCTATCCAACGAGAAGAGTTGAGATCAAAGTATCTTGTCATTATAAAAATGATATATATAAGGTACAAGAAATACTTATAAATTTATTGAAAAGTCATGATTTAATTCTAAAAGACCCAGTTCCTGCGGTTAGCTTAACCGCCTATGCTGATCAGTCAATAAATTTTTCCGCATTTGGTTGGGTAAAAGTAGCTGATTTTGCTAAAGTATATAATGATTTAATGTTTATGGTAAAAAATGAATTTGATAAACAAGGCATCATCATTCCGCATCAACAAATTGATGTTAATTTATATGATCAGAATGTAAGTAAATAATTTTATTAAGAAAAAAAGTGCAAAATTAAGAAATTGTACTTTTTTATTTGTTATTGATAAACCATTGAGAGATGGAAGTACATTCACATTTAGTAAAGTAGTAAAAAACAACAAAAAAGTATGCAGTTTGCACAATGTCATCAACTTAGAGCCTATTGACTTTTTGGATTTAATATGTTAATAAAATAAGATTAGTAAAAGGTATAAAAATCATGAATTTGATTATTTATACCTTTTATTTTTATTGGATTAGTAGTGTAATAATTACTAAAAATATATTGATATAATTCTTGCCATATGATATAATATAGTGAGAAAGTTGGTGTTATTTTGTTTGTTAAAATTCTAAAGAAAAATCAGAAAGACGGTATTAAAAACTATGCTAGTTTAGTCGAAAATACTAGAATCGATGGTAAAGTTGTTCAAAAGGTATTATTGTATTTTGGTCAAGTAACTGAAGATCAAATTCCCTATTTAAAAGCAGCTTATTCTAAGAAGAAACCTAAACTTGTTTATGATGATGGAGATATGAATGAAGAAGACGAAGAAATATAGTATTAAGACATCACTAAAAAATATACTGAATGATATAAATGATAAGTATATCGTTCATATTAGAGGGAATAACCCCTCTTTTTTTACGAGAAAAAGAAAAGTAACACCTAAATTAATTTTTCTACAGATGATCGCTAATACAGCTAAGTCGTTTAAAAATGAACTTGACAACTTTTATAATAACCTATCTATACCTAAAAATGTTTCTACATGGGGATTCACGAAACAAAGACTTAAATTTAATCCGAAAGCCATCTTAACTATCGTACGTGAATATCTCATTTACTATTATGAAAATAGTGGTATGGTTAATAAATTAAAGGGTTATTATGTATTTGCGATTGATGGTAGTGATTTTACTGTTCCTTCAACTAATGAAAATAAAACAGTGTTTGGTGTTCACAAAGGGATTGAAGGTAATCATCCAGCTATGGGTAAATTGTCTGCCATATATGATTGTTTAAATAAGATGATTATTGACATTCAAATTAATACATATAAATACGCCGAAAGTAAATTAGCTGACGAAAATCTTAAAGAAATGCGTCAATTATTTGGAAAAGAGAAAAAGAAAATTATTATTTTTGATAGAGGCTATCCGAGTATTAAGTTAATACTTAATTTAATTGACAGTACTGAAAAGTTTTTGTTTAGATTAAAAGCTTCAGATTTTAAAAGAGAACAAAAATTAATGAAATCTAATGATGAATGGATTGATATTGTATTTAATAGAGCTAGACTTAATCAGTTTAGAACTGATTATTATTTAGTTGAGAGACTATTAGAATTAGGGAAACTAAATCTTAGATTTGTGAAGGTTCCTATCAAAACTCCTGTTGGAGAAATAATTGATGAATACTTACTTACTAATTTAGATAATAATGAGTTTAATTTGGATGATTTAAACCATCTTTATCATTTACGTTGGAATATTGAGACTTCATACAGAATGTTAAAATCCAATTTAAAATTAGAAGATTTTAGCGGATTAAAGTCTACTATTGTTATTCAAGATGTTTATATGAGTGTTTTTGTTTTTAATTTAACACAAGATGTTATATTACATGCTAATAAGAATCATAAAATTGAACAAGAAAAGTATAGATATAAGATGAAAATTAATAATAATTACGCTATAGGAGCAATAAAAACTAATTTTATCAAAATAATTATAGAAAAAAACGTTAAAAAGAGTGATAAGATGTTAAAGGAATTAATAAAAAAAATTTCAGAAAATCTAATTCCCATCAGGGATGATCGAAGTTATTCAAGAGATATTACTCCAGTTAACAAATGTCGTATGTCATATAAATATTCTTATTAATAAATATAAATCCATAAAAATCAAAAAACTCAATAAAATTGAGTTTTTTAATGCTACATAAATTTATAGGCACATATGTTTTTTTAATTATCATATATGCCTATTTTTGTCAAGTCATCCAAAGTTGATGACATTGTTTTCACCTATTTGTGTATCTTTAAATAAGTCAACAGCGTAGTGTGCAGCTTCAAGGCATACTTGAGCACACAACTTACTTGACTCGTCTGAAAAATGGTTACATTCATTCGCTGTAGTTTTAAGCATATGAGTGGCTGTTAGTACCATTTCTTTTAAGTGCTCAGATTGTAATGAGATAAATGCGACTGTTTGTTGGCAAAACATAGCAGTTTCTATTAAGAAATGAGCTTCTTTAACGCGTTTAGCTACTTCATGACTGCCTAACGCCTCATCAAAGAGTTCGTAACAAGCTTGTGAGCAGTCATTCAAATAATCGATTAAATCTTGATATTCATTGTTTAATATTTCCATATATTATATCCTCCTTTTATTTTTAGTATTTAAATAAAAGGATAATACATACATTATTTTAATACACTTGTAAAATAAATAGTTTTAAATAAAGTGATTCATCATAACCCCATAAAATGGGATGATCTTTAGCTTGAAATCTTATTTCAACTTCACGAATCGTCTTTTTAGCGTCTTTAGCGGATTCTTCTAACATTTCTTTAAATAACTCTTTAGTCATATAATGTGAACATGAAGCAGTTATTAAAAAGCCACCAGGTTTAACTAATTTCATTCCTCTTAAGTTAATTTCTTTATATCCACGATATGCACTTTCAATTTTTTTAGCCGATTTGGTAAATGCTGGTGGATCTAATATAACAACATCAAATTGACGATGTGTATCAGTATATTCTTTTAATAAGTCAAAGGCATTAGCACAGACTAAATCAATTTTGCTTTCTAATTTGTTTAATTCTGCATTCTTTTTAGCTAATTCTAATGCATGTTCAGAAATATCAACCGCTGTTACATGTTTTGCACCGTAGAAAGCAGCATGTAATGCAAATCCGCCAGTATGTGTAAAGCAATCTAAAACTGAAGCGTCTTTTACAAGTGATTTAATCGCTGCATGGTTTTCTCTTTGATCTAAAAAGCTTCCAGTCTTTTGTCCACCGTCGATATCAACATACATTTTAATTTCATTTTCATTTATAATAGTAACAGTATCAAAATTACCGTATAAATAACCTTTATGTTCTTCTAATCCTTCTAATAACCGAACAGAATTGTCGTTACGTTCATAAATACCTTTTGGTTTTACGATTTCAACCAATAATTTAACAATAAGCTCTTTATATTGATCAATTCCCAAAGTTAATGTTTGAATTGATAAATATTCATTAAACTTATCAACAATTAACCCCGGTAATTCATCAGCTTCACCGAATATTACACGGCAACTAGAGGTATCAACAACTTTTTTACGATAATTATAAGCTCTTTCAATACGTCTACGAAAGAATTCTTCATTTATTTCTTCATTTTGTTCTCTTGTCATGATTCTCACTAAGATCAGTGAGTTAGGATTAATATAACCTTTACCTAAGAACCTTTGCTTATGGTTATACACTTCCACAATATCACCAGGTAAGTAATCACCATCAATCGTTTCAACTTCATTTTTATATACCCAAGGGTGACCATTTTCTACCCGTTTTTTAATTCCTAATTTTAAAATTACTTTTGTCATTTTTTACTCCTTTAATAACTTTACCATTAATATTATATACTGTTATTATTTGCTAACTCAAGTGTTTTCATATAATGTATTACAAAAATTAATAAGAAGATAATATTAATGAGACATATAATACAGTAGGAGTGATAAAATGGCAAGTAATAGAGAAAGTCAAAGAAACGTACTTTATAATACTGAAAAATATCAAGCACAAAATGATTATGTAAAAGATCTAATCGACAGAGAAAAAAATATTGTCAATGAAGACAAATATAATGTAGAACTGGGTAAGGATTTCACCATAAATGCAATCCCAGAAAACCTAGTAGAACAACATAAAGATATCACAGGTTATACTGCTGGACTGATTACAAGAGATCTTGTAACTATGGGAGAACAAATGATATCAAATAATAAAAAGGAAAATAAAAAATAAAACTATAAAAGATGATTAAAAATCATCTTTTATTCTATGATATCGATAAAATTTTAATTACTAATAAACTAATTTAAATATGTGAGGTACATATTGGGGAAATAAGTGTATAGTAATTATAACTTTTGCTCAGTTTAACTTTACATTCAAACTTTTGTGGCTATGTTTAAGAGAATTGTTGAAAAATTACATATTTTCCAATACTTTCAATATATGTTTATAAAAAAACGTTTGAAATGGTATTATATAATATATAGATAATAAATTATATAAGGGGGTGTGTTTATGAATAAGAATATTTTAACATTCAATGTTGTAATAGGATTCATTAGTCTTATTTTGTTGTTAAGAGGAGTATATCTTATTGATAATTCCGGAAGGGTTGCAACTAACATATACTTTTATCTAGATGACAGTTTTAAAAAAACTTTTTTATCCTATTTAGATGGAACAAATAATGTAATACAACATTATATAAAGGTTGTAATTTTAAAAGGTGTTATTTACATTTTAATCAGTCTTTGTGGTTTAGTTTTTAGTTGCAGAAATTTAAACAAAGAGTTGTCTATTAAACAAAATTAGGCTTTTGATTACTTACATTTTCAATTTTCGTATCTGCGTAGAACAAATATGCGTGAAGCAATAAATTCTTCATTTAAATTTGTTCTTTTTTGTTTTTAAAGAGTTCTTTGTATTTAAACCAACCTAAATAATTTGATAAATGTTTAGTTGAGACACTATTGAACTTTCGAATCCAACTATTTTCGAGAATGAAAATAATTTACATTTTGAAGATGATATATATCTTCTTTCTTTTTACCACCTTTTAATTTTATATGCTTTATTAGGATAACTTCTATGACTATCTATGCAAATTATTGAATATTACTCAATGTGACTATCATAAGGTCGCCTAAGGTGATTTATAGAGATCTTACCCATATTTGTCATCTCTAAAATAATATTTTCATTCCTATCAATTACAGTTGAAACACAAACATACTCTTAACTTATCCCACTTGTTTTGACTTCTCCACCACGTTTATGTGGTTTACGAGGAATGACAAAATCACTCTTTTATGATTACCTTTAAAACTCTCTAATAAGAATGTTTCGTCTGCTTCGATTATTCCTTCTACATCTCCTCTACCAACAAATTGTTTTATCGCATCAGAACCTTATTCGCCAATAAAATGCTGTTGGAAGACTAATTCCACAAATGAAAGTGGTTTTCCTTAAGGAAAATTCTTTCTTTGAGTCAGACAAAGGTGTTGCAGTAAAATCATTAAATGTCTTGCGACAATCTTTACAAAGAAAGCGTTGTTTATCGTAAAATTTTCCATTTTTAACAACATGATTTGAACTACATTTAGGACATATTTTGTCCTTGTTAAATCTCATCTCTCTTAACTCTTTTGTAATCATTCTCGTTGCTAGTTCTTTTTGGATATCAATTAGTTCCAGAAACTTATACTGAGCTAAAGGGATAATCATATTTTATATTTATTAGAAATCATAAATGTATACAGGTAATGGAAGTCAAATTACATGAAATAAATATATGTATTATTGTCAAAATTCTAATAAGTAATATCATCCTGATGTATTGAGAGTTTAAGTAATGTAATATTTGAATTATTAATTGATATTAAAAAGCACAGTTCACTGAACTGTGCTTCTATTTATAATAAAGAATCTTTACATCCACCACATAAACCAAATAATTCTAACTTATGACCCTGTATGGTGAAACTTGTTTTTTCTTCTAATTCTTTTTCATAAGTTGTAAATGGACAACCATCAATCTCAACAACCTTTTTACAATTTTTACAAATTAAATAATGTTTATGATCGTGATGATTGATAATGAAACAAGCTTTTGTGTTTTCATTAATGTATGTTTTAATGATTAATCCTTTGGTACTAAATAAATCAAGAATTCGATAAATGGTCGAAAGACTGATAGCTTCATCTAATTCTTGATATTTTAGAAATATTTCTTCTGCGGTTATTGGCTGAGATGATTGATGTAAAATATCATAAACTAAATTTCTTTGCTTTGTGTTTTTAATCCCCACATTAAAAAACAATTTATTTTGTTTCATTATTTCACCTACTTCTTTAATTTTTTATTGATATAGAGGATGATGAAGACGATAGAATTCATCATTACAATCGCAGGTCCTGGGGGGATATCAAAAACATAGGATGAAAAAATTCCCAAAAAAACACTTGATAAAGAGATAATCGCTGATATGATAATCGTTTGCTTAAAGCCTTTTGATATTTGTAAACTGGATACTGTCGGAAAGATGATTAAACTTGATATTAATAATGTCCCGATTATGCTAATACCGATAGTGATAGTGACTGCGGTTAAAACTGATAAAACATAATTAATAAACCTTGTATTTATTCCACTCACTTTTGCGAATTCTTCATCAAAAGTTATAGAAAAAAAAGTATGATAGAAGAAGATAATAATAAATAATACAAAAATGGATATTCCCAGTGAAAGTTTAACATCTAAGTCTGTTACAGACAAAATACTACCAATTAAATAATCGTTTATGTCTATATTCAACCCTTTTGATAAACTTGGGATTAATATGCCTAATGCGACAGAAAATGATGATATTAACCCGATTGCGGCGTCACCATGTATTTCCGCTTTTTCCGTTAATTTAATGATTAAGATAGAAGCAATCGCAACAAGTGGTATTGATAATGCGAGTGGGGCAAAACCTAAAACTAAAGATATTGCGACAGAAGCAAAACTAACATGAGCTAGTCCATCACCAATCATGGAATACTTTTTTAATACTAAAAATGTTCCTAAGAATGCACTACTAAACGCTACGAGTGAACCAACTAAGATCGCTCTTCTAATAAAAGGAAACTGAAGAGCGTAAATGCTTGAATTTATGTATATAAGCAAGCTGTAAATTATATTAATCTTTAAAATTAATAATAAAGCTATATAGAGGACACTAAGTAGTAGTGTAATTTTTATTAAATTTTTATATCCATTTTTAATTTTTATTTTTGCTAATAAATAATTGCTTAGGAAATAAGTGCTAATAATGATTATTGCTAGTAATATTACTTTTAAAATTTCCATATGTCCTCCTAATGTTTATGCAAAACATAATGGCTACTATTTAAATAGTCATGATATTTTCCGAAAAAGATGACTTCACGATCGATAAATAAAATTTTATCCTGACAACTTTCAATTGAATTAATATCGTGTGTTACATGAAGTATTGTCACGTGTTCTTCTTGATTGAGCTTTTTTAATAACTCATAGAAGTCTTTTCTAAAGTTTGGATCTAAGGCACTAGCTGGTTCATCTAAAATAAGCATTTTCGGATTACTGATTAAAGCTCTTGCTAAAAATACACGTTGTTGTTGGCCACCAGAAAGCGTTCCGATTTTTCGATCCTTTAAGTCAATGATTTGAAGTTTAGTTAAAATTTCATCTATATTTTTCTTGTCTTGAGAATTAATCATTTTTGGATGTTTTTTACTAGCTAATAAACCATGTGAAACAACTTCTTTAACTGTTGCCGGAAATAGTGAATCTTTAGTAAAAGCACGTTGTGGTAAATAACCAATGTTTTTGTTCTCAAAGTATCTTTCACCAGAACTTATGTCAACTAAACCTAAAATAGCTTTAACTAATGTTGATTTACCTGCACCATTAGGGCCAACGATACTAATATAGTCTCCCTCGTTAACATCAAAATTGATGTTTTTTAATGCCTGATATTTTCCAAATTGAACTGATAAGTTTTTGACTGATAATATATTTTCCATTTTATCCCTCGATTAAGTATTTAACTATATAATAATCCATATCTATTATTATTATGCACATTTTTTATGCAAATGCAAACTATTCGCATGTGATTACTAAAAAAATGAATAGAATAATGATACAAACAAAAAAGAGAGGTGATTAAGCCTCTCTTTTATAGTTGTAATTAGAATCTTCCACGTTGTTGTGGTTTAGATGATTGTTGTTTTCTTGATTTTCTACAATCGTTACATCTAACTGGATCGTTTTCAAAACCTTTTTCTTTGTAGAATGCTTGTTCACCTTCAGTGAATAAGAATTCTTTTCCACAATCTTTACAAATAACTTTTTTGTCAGCCATGAGTCATACCTCCTTCTAAGATAGGTATAATATTTGGAAGTTTACTGTCAGTATCTTAGACGAGGGTAAATTCAAATATTAGCCTAATTGATTACATTAAAAATTATAACATAGAAAAAAATTAAATACAATATTTTTTTTAAAAATATTTTAAATTTTATGTTACAATATATTTTTATGTTTTTTATAAATTTTTTATGCGTTATTGTAGAAAAATATTAACAGACGTAATAAAACTTTAATATTTTCCATTTTATGGTAAAATAGATATATGGAGGTTTTTTAAAAATGAAAAATCAAATCTTAGAATTAATTAATAACCCAAATTACGAGAGAATGACACTTAATGAAATCGCAGCCTTAATAAATGTAGTAGAAGCTGAGGCTTTTAAAGAACTAGTAAAAACATTTGTTTCATTAGAAGATGATTATATCTTATATAGAGATAAAAATGATCGCTATGATTTATTAGAACGATTTGGATTTAAAAAAGGTGTATTACAAGTTCACAAAAAAGGATTTGGATTTGTAACATTAGTAGATGATGATTCAAAAGATGTGTTTATTCCTAAAACCGCAATGAACGGAGCTATGAATAAAGATGTCGTATTACTAACAATTTCTAAAAGAAAATCTGGGAATAACCTTGAAGGTGAAATCATCAAAGTTATTGAACGGGGAATGACGTCAACAATTGGTGTATATCAAGAAGATAAAAACGTAGGGTATGTAACGAGTGATGATAATCGTTTTACAAGTAAAATTATCATCAATAAAAACAATTCTAAAGGAGCTATGCCAGATCATAAAGTTAAAGTTGAAATCATTAAGTTTTTAGAAAACAATATAGTTGAAGGTAAAATTGTAGAAATATTAGGTCATAAGAACGATCCAGGTATTGATATTTTATCAGTAGTATATAAACATGGATTATCAACAATCTTCTCTGAAATGGCATTAGAACAAGCAGAACATATTAAAGATGAAGTTACGGAAGAAGACTTTAAAGGAAGACGCGATTTACGTGATCAATTAATCGTGACGATAGACGGTGAAGATGCGAAAGACTTAGATGATGCTGTTACGGTTACTAAATTAGAAAATGGGAATTATAAATTAGGTGTACACATTGCCGACGTTTCTTATTATGTAAGAGAAAACGATTGGATTGATAAAGAAGCATTTAAACGTGGGACAAGCGTCTATTTAGTAGATCGAGTAATTCCTATGATTCCTCATCGTTTATCAAACGGAATTTGCTCCTTAAATCCAAATGTTAATCGATTAGTAATAAGTTGTGAAATGGAAATTAATCAAATTGGTGATGTCGTAAAATATGAAATATTTCCAGGTGTAATAAAAACAGTTGAACGTATGACCTATACAAATGTTAATAACATCTTAGTTCATCACGATAAAGAAGTGATGAAACGCTATGAATATTTATTACCGATGTTTAATGCTATGAATGAATTGTTTGATATTTTAAATAAACGTCGTAAAAAACGCGGTGCCATTAACTTTGAAACAAATGAAGCAAGAATCATTGTTGATGAATTTGGTAAACCATATGATGTTAAATTAAGAACACGTGATGTTGCTGAAAAAATTATTGAAGAATTTATGTTAGCCGCAAATGAAACAATTGCAGAAAATTTCCATTGGTTAAATTATCCATTCATTTATCGTGTTCATGAAAGTCCAAAAGAAGAAAAACTTAAACGATTCTTTCAATTATTAAATGCTTTAGGTTATGTCGTTAAAGGTAGAGAAAATACCGTTCATCCAAAAGCATTCCAGGAAATACTTGAAAAAGTTGAAAATCAAAAAGAAGCCGCAGTTATTAATACTATGTTAGTTCGTTCAATGGCTAAAGCTAAATATTCTGAACAAAGTTTAGGTCACTATGGTTTAGCAACAAAATTTTATACCCATTTTACATCTCCAATCAGAAGATATCCAGATACAATCGTTCATCGTTTAATAAGAGAATTATTATTTGAAACCAAAACAGATGAAAACAATCTTGAAAGATGGACTGTACTCATAAAAGATATAGCTTTACAGACATCAAAATGTGAACGTACGGCAGTTGATTGTGAACGCGATGTTGATGATATGAAAAAAGCCGAATATATGCAAGATAAAATTGGTCAAGAATTTGAAGGAATCATTAGCTCAGTTACAAACTGGGGAATTTATGTTGAACTACCTAATACAATTGAAGGTTTAGTACATGTTTTAGATATGACCGATGACTACTATGATTTTGATGAAAAAACAATGTCTCTAATCGGTGAAAGAACGAAAAAGATTTATCGGATCGGTGATGAAGTAAAAGTTAAAGTAAGTGCCGCAAATAAAGAAGAAGGTGAAATCGATTTTGAAATCGTCGGTGTAAATCCAAGACAACGTCCAAAAATCATTATTTCTGAAGAAACAGATCCTGATCATAAAGGAAAAAAACCTTATAATAAGGATAAAAAGCCCTATAATAAAGATAAAAAGCATAACAATCCTAAACAACGAAGAAATAAATAACTAAATTTAACCTCTTTTATGATATAATTTAATGCGTAAAAGAGGTTTTATATTATTTAGGTGGTGTTTAACGTGGAAAAAAAATTTAGTTACTTGACTCTCTTTTGGATTTTCTTTAAGATAGGCTCATTCACCTTCGGTGGTGGATTCGCAATGATTCCTCTGATTGAAAGAGAAATTCTTGCGAAAAAATGGGTTGATAAAAAAGATATTACTGATACTGTAGCAATTGCTCAATCACTTCCAGGTGCCGTAGCGATTAATATGGCATTATTGGTAGGTTATCGAATAAGAAGAATACCTGGTGCAATTGTTGCCGCACTAGGAAGCGTCTTACCATCATTTATCATAATCGTATTAATCGCGATGGTATTTACGAATTTTCAAGATAATCTAATTGTCCAAAAAGCCTTTTTAGGTGTAAGAGCAGCTGTTGTTGCTTTAATATTAGAAGCAGCAATTCGTTTAGGTAAAGATGCTGTATATGATTTACCAACTTTACTAATCACAACAATTACTGTTGTATTATTAATTTTCCTACCTATAAATCCTATCTATATCATTATTTCAGGTGTTTTAGTGGGGATATTATTTTATTTTGTATATCCGAAAAAAGTAAAACAAGTTGAGAATAGGACGGTAGGCAAGGATGAGTAATATATTCTTATTAATTGAAATTTTTATCACATTTTTTAAAATCGCTTTATTTAACTTTGGTGGTGGCTTTGCGATGTATTCTTTGATGGAACGTGAAGTTGTTAGTCATGGTTGGTTAACTAAGGAAATGTTTGCCAATATCTTTGCGATATCAGAAATGACACCAGGTCCTGTTTCAATCAATGCGGCTACTTATGTTGGCTTTGATACTATATTTCGTGAAACTGGTTCGATCTTATTTGGTTTATCTGGTTCTGCAGTCGCTACTTTAGCAATACCTATTCCATCATTTATCATCGTTGTTTTAATTTCACCCTATATTTTAAAGTACAAAGATCATTCATTATATAAAATGATTTTTTATGGATTAAAAGCTGTAGTAGTAGGTTTGGTTATAAATGCAGCTTTATCAGTTGCTTTAACTACGCTTATTAATCCTGATAAATATAAATATACATTTGATACACTGATTGAAAATTTTAAAGATTTTAATGTATCCTTTAATTTAGGGAGTATTTTAATCTTTATCATAAGTTATTTCTTATTAAAAAAATTAAAACTAAATCCAATCTTAGTAATAGTTATATCTGCAATCTTAGGAATTGTCGTATTTTCTCTATAATTGGACTAAAATTTCATTTAAAACATAAATTATTATTAGTATATAAGATAGGAAGTGTAATATGAAGAATTTCTTATCACATCTTTTTAGTGCTTCAATCGGTGCAATGTTAGTTGTTATCATTCTAATAATATTAGATATCTACTCTACTTTCTTACCAGTATATATTCCTAATATCTTTTTCAAAGAACGCATTAACGTTTATGTTGATGTTGAATCTGTAGTAAGTGAAGCGGTAGATAAATCAGCAAAAAATGTCGTTAGTGTAAGTAATTATAGTGTGAGTGCATTACAAGGAACAGGTTCTGGGGTAATCTATGATATAAGAGATGATAAAGCATATATCGTTACTAATAATCATGTTGTTGAAAATGCCTTTAAAATAGAAATTGAAACTGTAAATGGTTATAAAGCAACTGCGACTTTAGTGGGAACGGATAATAAGACTGATTTAGCTGTATTAACTATTCCTAAAGGTAATATTGATCATAAAATTGAATTTTCTGATTCAAATGCTTTAAAAGTGGGTGAATATGTTATCGCAATCGGTAACCCATTAGGTTTATCAGGTAGTGCAACACTTGGAATCATTTCATCTAAAGAAAGGCTTGTAACTGTAGATACAAATGGAGATAACCGAGACGATAGCTATGCTTCAGTAATCCAAACTGATGCTGCAATTAATCCTGGAAATAGTGGCGGAGCTTTAATCAATCTTAATGGTAACTTAGTAGGAATTAATTCAATGAAAATAGCTGATACAAATATCGAAGGGATTGGTTTTTCTATACCATCAAAAATTGTTGAGAGAGTAATTGCTGACTTAGAAACATATGGTGAAGTAATAAGGCCGTTTTTAGGCATATATTATATAAGTGTAGATGAGTTATCCCTTACTGAGCGAATTAAACTAGGATTAACCGATGTAAATAATGGAATTTATGTTGATAATGTAGAAGAAAATTCTTCTGCTTCCAAACAAGGTATACAAAAAGGTGATATTATTTTAGCGGTAAACGATTATAATATCGATAATTTACTTGATTTTGCGTATCAACTTTATTTATATGAAGTTGGTGATACCATTAATCTAACAATCATACGCGATCGAAAGGCAATGGAACTAGTAATAACATTAGAATCTAATCTTTTATAGGTTAGATTTTTTTGTTAGTTATTTTTTACTTGTTTAGTTTCATATACTATAATAATTAAATTTTTATTGGGTGTGAAATATGATAAAACAAGTGATTATATTAAAAAGTAATTTAAATGATTTAAAAATTAAAGATTTTATTAATTCATTGTTAAAAATAGGTCATGTAATGGATATTGCTTATAATAAAGCCAATCATGAAATCTGTTTTTATTATGAAAAAAATAATATAGATCATCTTAAATTAAAACAATTGATTGAAGAATATCAAGAAATAAATGAACTATTTTATTATACCTACAAGGTTACTCATTTACACTATGCTAATTGTGCTAATAAATTAGAAAAGAATCTTAATAAAATTCCTGATGTAACGAGTATGAATTTAGACTTTTTTAATAAAAAGTTAACAGTGAGTAGTAAAAACAATCATTCAAAAGAACTTTTAAAAAAGATTAATTATGTTGCCAATAAGTGTGAACCAGGCATTCAATTTGTAGAAATTAATGAATATGTAGAAAGGCAAAATGATTATTTCGCCCTATTTTTAGGAATAATTGTTTTTATAATCGCTAATTTGAATTTATTCACATTAAATATTAATTTTGGTTTATTTTTAATCTCATTTACAATTATTGGGTATGATGTATTAGAAAAAGCGATTATGAATCTTTTAAGAGGAAAATTATTTGATGAGAACTTTTTAATGTCAATAGCGTGTTTAGGGGCACTCCTAATTAATGAATATCATGAAGCATTCGCCGTTATGTTTTTATATAAAATAGGTGAAATATTACAGCGAAAAGCAGTTGAAAAATCGCGAATTGCTATTAGAAAATTAGTAGAAATACAGCCGAAATATGCTAACTTATTAGTGAATGGGGAGATAAAACAAGTTGATATTAAATATGTTCGTATAGATGATCATATTGTTGTTAAACCAGGCGAAAAAGTGCCAATAGATGGTTTGATTACACAGGGAAGTAGTTCCTTAGATAAATCATCTCTAACAGGTGAATCAATACCTGTTCATTGTGAACTTGGTGAAGAGGTTTTAGCGGGTAGTATTAACTTAAATGGAACAATTGAAGTTAAAGTTACTAAGCAGTATGAGGATACAACTATCGCTAAAATATTATATTTAGTTAATGAAGCACAAAGTAAAAAAGCCAAAGCTGATCAATTTATCACTAAATTCGCACGAATTTACACACCGATCGTTGTTTTATTAGCACTTTTAATTTTAGTTTTACCGATATTTATAAGTAAACAATATGTGTTTAAGGATCAATTATACAGCGCTTGTGTATTTTTAGTCTTATCTTGTCCTTGTGCCTTAGTCTTATCTGTACCATTATCAATATTCGCAGGACTTGGTTCTGCATCTAAACTAGGAATTCTAATCAAAGGTGGAAATCATTTAGATACATTAAGACTAGCCAATATTCTCGTATTAGATAAAACAGGTACATTAACCTCTGGAAAATTTGTAGTTTCAAAAGCAAAAGCCTCGGTTGGTTATAATTATAAAGATTTTATGAGTTATTCAACTCATACATCATGTTTTTCTAATCATTTGGTAAGTAAAGCGATTGTTGACTATGCAAATCTAGATATTAATTCAAAGAAAGTTGAATCACATGAAGAAATATTTGGATTAGGTGTTAAAGCAATAGTTGATAAAAAAGAAGTTTTAGTTGGTAATTACAAATTAATGGGTAAATATAATCTTAAATTCAAACAAATAGATGAGGAGGGTAATGTTATTTATGTTGCGGTCAATCGTAAATTAGTGGGTTATTTTGTTATTGCTGATAAGTTAAAAAGTGAAGCCAAAGCTACAATGGATAGTCTTAAAAAACAAGGAATTAAAAAGATTTATATGTTAACAGGTGATCATGATCATGTAGCAAGGTTAATCGCTAATGAACTAAAAATTGATGAATATTATGCTCATTTATTACCTGTTGAAAAAGTAAACATATTGAAAACAATAAAAAAAGCAAATCCTAAAGATAAAATAATTTATGTTGGTGATGGCGTTAATGACGCACCAGTTTTAGCTTTAGCAGACCTAGGTATAGCGATGGGGGCATTAGGTAGCGATGCAGCAATTGAAGTTGCAGATATTGTTTTAATGAATGACAATCTCAGTAGTATTGTAAATGCTCGTAAAATTGCTTTTTTAACACATCGAAAAATAATCCAAAATATTATTTTTGCATTAGCCGTTAAACTTATAATTTTAGGACTTAGTTTAATAGGTTATGCTTCTATATGGGCTGCAGTGTTTGCTGATGTGGGTGTGACAATAATCGCGGTACTTAATTCAATTAGCATTTTAAGATATAAATCATGGGCCGAATAGGCCCTTTTTTACATTTTTTACATAAATTTAAATAATAATCTATCTTTTTTATCATAATATATTTAAAATAAGAGGTGGTGATATTGTGAAGGATATAAAATATAAGAAAAATCTCTTGTTAATTCTTTTAATAAGTATTGCGGTTTATTTATATTTCTTATTAAAAAATGACGCAAGTATAATTTTTAATAATATTATTAATATAAAACTCTATTATATAGTCATTCTAATATCAATAGTATGTGTTTACTTACTTATTGATGGTTTAACACTACATTTGTTTACTATAAATAAAGTTAAAGGAGTAGCTTTTCATGATACCTTGAAAGTTAATTTAGCGACTCAATTTTTCAGCGGGATTACTCCCTTTGCTTCTGGCGGACAACCTTTTCAAGTTTTTTATTTGAATACTAGAGGAATTAAAACTAAAGATTCAACTAGTATCGTTATGATGAATTTTATTGTTTATAATGTTGCCTTTAGCATAGTAGGTCTTACTTTTTTAATATGGAAATATACATATTTTAATGAACTACTAAGGGGTAAAGAATATCTATTATTAATTGGTTTTTTAGTAAATACATTTGTTACAGTTATAACATTAGTGTTAGCTTTTTCAAAACGTATTTATCATTTTTTAATTGAGAAATTATGGATTAAAGTAATTAAATGGAAATTTTTAAGGAAATTTAAATTAGAAAATAAGACAGAAAAAATGAAGGATACAATTGAAGGTTTTAATAAAGAAATAAAAGAACTAAACAAAAATAAAAAACTTTTAATTGTTTCAATTTTATTAAATATTATAAAAATACTTTTAATTTATACAGTTCCTATAATAATATTTAAGGGATTAGGTAATAATGTTAATAGTTATATTAATTATATTGTAGGAGCATTTTTCATCGCCATGATCATGGCATATATTCCTTTACCTGGAGGAAGTTTAGGGGCTGAAGGAATCTTTCACTTAATCTATTTTTCACTTGTAGGTAACAAAGAAATGATTATTTCAGCAATGATCCTTTGGCGTTTTATGACATATTACTTACTCATCATTTTAGGTGCTATATCAATATTTAGTTTAAATTTTCAAAACAATTTAGCTAAGTTAAATTATAACAATGAAAGTGTTTTACAAAGTACGAATATTAGATATAATTCTTAAAAATATGATATAATATATACGCTATAGAAGTAAAAATAGAGGTATAAATGATATGCAAAGTAAAATGCAAAAATATCTAATATTAGCACTTGGGTTAATTATGAGTGCTTATTCTGTAAACTCAATTCTACGTCCTAACGGAATTATGACTGGTGGAATAACCGGTTTATCTCGAGTATTTGAATATATTATTAAAACGAATGACTTTTTAAATTTTATTGATGATAGATATATTTATAATATCATTTATTATGCTTTAGCGATTATTGTTGTTTTAGTAGCATATACTCTCTTAGGAAAAGATGATGCGATTAAAATTATCTTTATGTCAGTGGTTTATCCACTTATTCTGTTTTTATTTACTTATCTGCAAATTCCACCTTTGAAATTCACATATATTATTGGAAATCAAGAGGTTAATGATATCTTTTTAGCTGCGATATTTTATGGTGTTATCGCAGGAATTGCAAATGGATTATTTATAAGAATAGGTTTCACTTCTGGTGGATCTGATACAATTGCTAAAATTATTTATAGACGATTATTACCATTTGTAAGTTTAGGTAAAATTTTAATGTTTGTCGATGGATTATTTATTCTATCTTCATTATTCGTTTTTGATATGCGAATAACCGCCTATGCATTTGTAACTAAGTTTGTATATATGAAATCAATTGATATGATTGTTTTCGGTATAGGTACAAAACGAGTTAAAATGGAAATCTTAAGTACAAAATACGATGAAATATCTAAATATATTTTAAACTCTGTAAATCGTGGTGTAACTTTAGTGGATACAGAAGGTGGATATTCTCATTTAAAATTAAGACAAATTATCACAATTTGTTCTCCACGTGAAAGTATAATCATTAAAAACTACATCGCATCTATAGATGAAAAAGCTTTTGTTTATTTAATTCCTT
>JARDZP010000179.1 GCA_029240795.1 Haloplasmataceae bacterium
TAATTGTAGATAGTCTATTTATTTAGTTTAGAAAAGTTAATGTTTATTCATATTGATATATTCAAGTATTCAAATAAAGGTTATAATAATTTGAATACTTTTTTTCATTTTATTTAATCATGATTCTATAATTTAAGAGAAAGGTATTGGAATAAAAAAAGAGAAGATCCCGTCGCCAAACTGTTTCTTCCCTTTGCTCCAATAAGCATCTATAATGATACCAAACTTATTAATAAAAATCAATAAGAGCTTAAAAGAAGCTTATGAAAACTTTATAGATAATTTAGTATTAGGGAATTATTTTTGTCCTCATTGTAAAGCCAAAGGAAAAATGAATTACCACGCTGAATATGATCGTAAGGTTATTACTTTAGTTGGTAATCAAATTGTATATGAAAAATTAAGTATTGTAAGACTAAAGTGTTATTCTTGTAATAGAACTCATGCTCTCTTACCAAACTTCTTAATACCCTACCAAACTCATGGTTATACAATTGTAATGGAATGTTTATTTGATTATATAAACGGGAAAAGTCTTTTTTATATTTATGATAAGTATGGTGTATCACCCCAACTTCTGTATTCCTGGATAAAAAAGTTTAAATTACACAGTGAACGCGTCTGTATTTTATTAAAATCTAAGATCAAACCTATTAAACAAATCATTAAATTGATTTATGTTTTCAATGATCTATGGAACCTTTTGACAGATTATTTTAATGAAAATAAATGTTGTTTTATGCAAATTATAAGATCGTCGGGTTAGATTTTATAATTTAATATATATTTTCACTTAATCCTTGCTATGATTTTAATAATCGACATTTTATACTATTTTTTGAGGTGAATATGTATGAATGAAAAGTTATTAAAAGAAATAGCGCTGCTAAAATATTCAATAATTGCTCCAGTGGTAACTGAAACATATGCCACATTAACCAAGATTGATCATTTCAGGGAGGAGTCAAATAAAAAGTATACTTTATCGACCGGTATGCCCTTTTTGTTTTCTCCTATGACTGCTAAGGGATGGTATCTTAAGTATCAGAAAGAAGGCTTTGAGGGGCTAATGCCTAAAACTCGCAATGATGCTGGTAAGCCACGTTCATTAAAGGAAGATGCTATTAGTAGAATTAATGAATTAAAGAAACAGTATCCTTATATTACTGGGACTTTAGTTTACCAAAAGTTAGTTGAAGAAGGAGTAATAAACAAATGTGATACTTCTTTGTCGAGCGTTCTACGTTATATCCGGGATAATAATTTGAAGACTAAACAATTATCCGGTATTGAAAGAAGAGCCTTCGAAATGGAATTTAGTAATGATATGTGGCAAGCAGATTCATCATCAGGACCTATTATTACTATTGATGGAAAGAAACACAAAACTTATATGATTGCTTTCATCGATGATGCTAGTAGGCTTATTGTTGGTTATGGTGTCTTTTTAAATGATAATGCGGTGAATATGCAACTGGTATTTAAACAAGCAGTGGCCAAATATGGTGTTCCAAAACGTCTTTTTGTGGATAATGGGGGCCCTTATAAGAATGACCAGTTAGAAATGATTTGTGCTTCTATAGGTACAGTTTTAATACACAGTCGAATCTATTCGCCAGAATCAATAAAGACGGTTGGATGAATGGACAAGATTGGAATCAATTTAAATCTGTTGAAGATATAAATGACAGTTTAGGGAAATTCGTTAATCAATATAATAATGAGGAACATTCTGGAATAAATAATTTAGATCCTAAATCACGGTTTGTTAAGAATAGTGAGCGTTTAAGATATGTTGATAAGGATGATTTAGAAAAACATTTCCTTCATCGTGAAGAAAGAAGAGTATTAAACGATGGTACAATTAAAATCAATTCATTAGTCTTTGAAGTTCCACAAGAATATATAAGTCAAAGAATTCAGGTGAGATATTTACCATTTGATTTATCAAAGGCATTTATCTATGATAAAGATGAGCTTATTGAGATTTATCAGCTTAACCGTGTTGATAATTCTAAGGTAAAACGAAAAAATTCAATTGATTTCACTAAGGTAAGTGGGGGTGAAATGAATGTATAAGGCATTTTATGGACTTGAATTAAATCCATTTGATAAAAGCTTAGATACAAAACATCACTTTAAATCAGCAGATTTTAAAGAAGCGATATCAAGACTGGACTACATAAAACAAATAAGAGGAATAGGTTTATTCTCAGGAACATCAGGGTTGGGAAAAACATATGCTTTAAGACATTTTACCTCTACGCTTAATCCGAGCCTCTATAAGGTAATTTATATCTCATTATCTACAGTAAGTATATCAGAATTTTATCGTTCACTTTGTTATGGATTAGGAATTGAACCTTCATTTAGAAAAGTTGATATGTTTAAAGATATACAAGAAGAGTTAATCACGCTAATGAAAGATAAGAAAATAAACCCTATTTTAATTATTGATGAGGCACAGTATCTAAAAACTGAAATATTAAATGACTTAAAAATCTTAATGAATTTCGATATGGATTCGAAAAACTATGCAACCTGTATCCTGGTTGGACAACCTACATTAACAACTATATTATCTAAAAATATTCATGAGGCATTACGACAACGGATCGTGATTAATTATAGTTTTACAGGTATTTCTAAAGAGGAGCTAAAAGAATATATTCAATCACGTTTAAAAATTGCTGGTTGTAATAACGAAATATATAATAATAATGCGATAGAAGCCATTTATGGCTGTTGTAATGGCTCTATAAGAAAAATAAATAACTTACTTGAAAAGTGTTTAATAATAGGAACGCAACAAGCGAAACAGATAATAGATACAGAAATTGTTATGGGGGCACAAAATGAAGTTGAGATATGATAATCTTAAACAATTACTTAATGACTCATGCCCGAGAGGCTACAGAGTAGTGAGTCCAACCATTCAAGTCCATCTAATCGATAAAAATAAAATTGAATATTATTTTATAGATTTTAATGATGTATATGGGCATGCAATAATACAATATCCTCATAAGAGTAGATATTTATTTGAATTTAAGCAAATAACTATTGATGAATTAGTAAAAGTTGAAGCAGTAGAATACGAAGGTTATAAAAATACACCAGTATCAATCGAAAGTTTAATGTATTTTAGTTTAATATTTTAAGGGAGCGAGATTTCGCTCCTTTTAATATATAAAAACGCAAAAAAACGATTAAATAAATTGAAATAATCGTTATAATAAAGTGACTATGTTAAATTAAATAAATTGAAAATTAAGAAGTTATTAGTTTGAAACAATCGATAAATTAAAATGAAAATCATAGATTAAATAAAATGAAACAAACGAAAAAATTTAAGATT
>JARDZP010000023.1 GCA_029240795.1 Haloplasmataceae bacterium
ATAATTTAGTTTATTTACCTTTTCAGCAAGTTTTAATAATTTTGGAAGATGGGTATCATAAAAATTATAAATCGCTTCACAATAATAATATTTATGATTGACACGATATCTCTTACAACCATTTCGGCACAATGAATAATATTTGCATGTAATACATTCATGGGGTATAAGTACACTTTCTTTAATAAACTGATGCGTTTGCTTATTATTCAAAATGGATTCTAATGGCTCTCTTTTTATATTTCCTAATAGATAATCCTCTGTGACATAGAAATCACAAGAAAAGACATCACCATTCGCTTCAATAATATTTTGGTTTTGACAACCCCCTTTATTAAAACAAGGAACCGCTGATTCATTACCTAATAGTTTATGAATCATTACATCAAAAAGCCGAATCGAGACATATCTTCCTTGATTAAAGTCATTGTACCATAATAAAAATAAATCTTTTAAGAATTTGTTGTAGTCTTTATTATTTAAAGAAAACCGTTCAGTACCGGTTTGTAAAAAGTTACGATCTAATACTTCAATAAACTGAATATGATCAAAATGATTGTCGCGAAAAAATTGATAAATATTTTCAATATTACGTGCTACATACTTACTTATTACTGTTAATATATTAAACTCAACGTGATGTTTTTTAAGTAATTCAATTCCGTTCATGACTTCAAGTTGCGTTCCATTCTTTTTATAGTCGACCCTAAAGATATTATGTATCTCTTTTGGACCATCTAATGATATTCCGATTAAGATATGATTTTTACTAAATAATATCGCCCATTCATCATTTATTAAAGTACCGTTTGTTTGAATAGAAATATCGGTTTTAATTTTATTGACATTATATTGATCAATATATTCAAAAAAAGCTATGTAATAATCAATTCCTACTAACAGTGGCTCTCCTCCTTGAAAGCCAAAGATGACACTTTTCTCTGTTTCTGAATAAGCTCTTTTGACGATTGTTTCTAATGTATCAAGTGCCATAAATCCGTAATCTTTCGTACCCCTTCTGGCACTTATATCTTTATAAAAACAATATTCACAATCTATATTACATTTTTCTGATGCTGGCTTTATTAAAAACTCTGAATATAACATTTTTTCACTCCCTAATTAATATCCCTCTCATTATAAAAATTACAATAAAGAAAAAATCAATAATTGAATATTGATTTTTTTCTATATATAAATATACCATTTTCTGTCTTATTTTACCCCCATTTAAGACCTTTAATACATAAAAGTTGTCAAGGAGATTCATCAATTACATATATATTTCAATTATATTTAAGTTAGGAGTGAATACTACATCTAATGTTTCTTTAGTAACTATTACTCCAGCATGTCGATATTTATTTTCAAGTGTTTTAAAAGTTACTTCCTTATTGTTAATAACAACTTTTTTAACACCTTTATTGTCTCTAATATGGTATTTAACTTCAATTGGTTTTCCTTCATACTTATAAGTAAAACTTAAACCATTTAATTTATTTGGTAACACTGGGTCTAATATTAAATTATTGTTTAAAATTCTAATCCCTAAACAATTAGAAATTAATTGATTTAGGTAAATACCTGGACCACTTGAGTAAATCCGCCATCCCCCTTTTACACCTACTTTACCTTCTTTTAAGTCGTTAAAATGTTCCATTGCTTCATAACGATCGTAGAAGTTAGCATCAGATGATGAGAAGTAAGTATTACTTTGTCTTCTTAATGCATTTGGTACAGAATCTTGGATATTAATGCTGTTTCCGCACGAGTAAAGTATTTATTTATTCCACCTTTATATTTAACGGTGTTATCCATTAAACGTACGCCATCGGGATGTTTTAAGTTTTTTATAATAATTTCAAGATAAGCTTTTATTTGTGATTTATTAAAAATTTCCCCTATTATACCTTGGTTAAATGGTAATAAACGATAGTGTAAACCTGATTCTGTATCATTAGGATGTAGCAAAGGTATTACTAATTCATCTTTAAATAATAAGAAACCAGCTGGAACATTATCGATTACGACATAATCGATATAATCCTTTTTGATTGCTTCAGCTAAATTTCTAAGTTCAGCTCCTAAATCTTTATTGTAACCTAATAATGCATCGCTAAATTGTGTTAATACTTCATAGGTTAAAGCGACTGTCCAACCACTAACCATGCTCTTAGTCAATTCTTTATTAGCGGGCTGAAGTGTATCATCCCAATCTCCACCACCATAAGTTGATAAATGTGTTCCTTCAATAAAGTTCGCTTTGATTGATTTAATTTGGAGAAGAGCATGATCTATTATACTATAAGTTTCTTTCGTATAATCTGAAAGTGATAAGTCAGTATAGCGTACTCTTTCCATTAAGATTGAAACATCGCCAGTTGTAAGGATATATATAGCAATTGTACGGAGTGGCCATAGGATAATATCTCCATGACTTTCATGCGCTTGAATTTTAAAGTATTCATCATACATAAACCACTGCGGAAAGTCACCAGTTTGTAAAAATTGATGTGAATAAACTTTTAGAATAATATCTTTTAACACCTCAAATTTTTGGGTGGCTAGGAAATATTCAAATGGACCTTGACAAACATCCCTAGTACCCCAAGCTGCACCAGAATACTGTTCTAAGCCATGTGGAGATGAATAATGAACTAAAGCATTATGGGTATACCACAGAGCGATATCATTGAATTTATCTACTTCAGCACTAGTTTCATTATCGATTGATAATTTGAAGTTGTTTAAAATATTTCTAAAATAAGCTAAATAATCTTGTTTAACACTTTCAAGATCATAATTTTTAATTTCAAATTGTTCACCATTTGGTCTACCTTGAGTTATTATTCTAAATGCAACCGATGCTTTAATGGTTAAAGTAATGAATGGTTCATTTCTTGATTCATGATCATTATAGAATAAATTATCTTTGTTAACCTCAAAATCACTAGCTAAAACAACTAAGTTATATCTTAAATTAGGATTTTTGCCATTTGCCATTGATTTTTGATGAGGTATAAATTCTAAAACATTTTCCTTAATATTAACTTCAAATGGATATTCGTATTCATTTGGTCCTAAAACAATGTGATTAGTTACGATGTAATTATATTTAATGCCATTTAGAGATTGAATATCTAAGATTAATTGTGGTGAATCGACTAATACACTTGAAGTGATAGTGATTATATCATTACTTAATTTATAAATCCATTTTGTGTAGTTCACACCTAATTCATAAATCGATGGCACACCTAATAACTGATAAACCCCATCGATTTCAACTAGGATTCTTTGACCAGAAATACGGGCTACGTTTAATGGATTTCTTATATTTGTGGTAAATTTATGAAAATTTGAATTTCCAACAACAATATGAGAATTGAATACACCAAACATAAAGTTAGTGGACGCAATAATATCATTTTTAATCAACAAATTATTTCCTGTAATTAATATGTGTCCATGTGGTCTTTCAACTAAAGTTTCTTTAGCTTTTAACACAACATGACTACTATCATCATTAAAAAATGATAAAAGTGTATCATTTTCTTTTTCAACATGTTTTCGATTGGGATACATCAATTCTATTTCAGAATTTGTAAATTCTAAGGCATGAACTAAGTCATTAAAAGTAAGCTTTCTTTCCAATTTAGTTAATTTAGTTTCATCTAGTACCTGATTTTTTTTCACTTCAGAATAAGAACTTTTTATTTGATCTAAGAAGCGTGGTTCAGTGGCTACTTCATAAATGTTGTCTTCATATATTCCGTAGAAAACAAACTGAGCACTACCGCTTAGAACTACCTTCTCAGATTGTAATGCGGTATAAGCAAATTCATATTGATAATTACGATTTTCTAAACTTTCGCTTATTAATCCAATGGGTGTATTAGTAACTTTATAATCTAAACCATAAAATTGAAATCCATCTGTTGAATATGCAATATTTTTCGTTAATGAACCTTGTTGTAAGAAGTGTGGTGTACCTTGATTTTGTCTTGAGCAAACAGTATATCCCGTTTCATTTATAAAAATTTTATGATCAATATATTGACAAGTATAGGCTTCATTATTTTTAACAGCGCCTAGATCATTAATTGCTACATCCTGACCATAAATAACGTCAACTATTTTGTTTTCGTTACTATTTAAAGTTACTTCCCAAAACCATATGTTTTGCTTAACCGTTAATATAACTTGATAATCTACTGACAAAAAAGTTCCTCTATAAAAAGCTTGATTATTTTCTATATAAAATTTACTGGGTGAATCCACACCAATCATTTTTGTATAGTGAATAATATGATTTTCATAAACACGTAAGTATATATTACTGCTTGAACCCTCAATGTTATTTCCCGATAATAAGTTTATTTGTGTATAACCTTTCCTAATATCAGTTATAGTACCTGATTCTAAGATATTTATGAATACATCACCTGTTGATAATGAAGTTTTTTTTATATCATTATTCACAATCATTTTAACCCTCCTCATAATTATTGTTGAAACGTTTCTACTCAACAATAATTATACAACCATTCTCTATAAATGTAAATTAATATCTCTTTTATAATAAAATGAATATGCCTGTTTCATTTAAACAAAAAATCAATATTTTCATATTGATTTTTAACCACTCTAATAATACCTTTTTATTATTCAGTTACTTTAAATTCTAAATATTCTAGTCCATTTTGAACATATTCATTTCTCATAAAATAATCCCAGATTAATTCATTTTGATAGTTTTGTAACATTAATAATGTTACACCCTTATTAATTCCAATGACATCTTTTGCGATCCATGGTGTACTACTTTCAAAATTATAGGCGTCTTTATAACCATATCTTCCTTTTAGACCTTCTATTGTTTCAAAATACATGATAGCATTCTTTACTTGATCGGGAAGAAAGACAATTGAGCCAATCGCACCACTCGGAGGTATTGTCCCATCATTTTTGTGCGCATCGTCTGAAAACCCACTTGGTTTAGAACCATATAAGCCACTGTAGCCTTTTGGTCCGTCACTCGCAGTCATTCCCCATGAGTTTTCGCCAAATGTTTTGAATATATTTTTCGTATCGATTGCGTATTGACGATTAGCAATTGTCGCATTTACTGAGTTTTCAAACCAATTTACACCATTTTTATCTTCGATATTTCTAAAGTCAACCCAAGAATGGGAATATTGGTACGTAAACAATGAACCAAACCAAGAATTTATTATTGGTTCACCACCACCATATGACGCAATTCTTCTATTGAATGTGTAATAAACTGATTGATCAATTCGGTATTCTTCTTTTGGAGCTCCTGCACCTAAAACATATAAGATTAATTGTTCAGCATAGAAGTCCCAATGACCTCGAAAATTTGGAGTTTGGTCAGGATAATAGCCCATATAAAACATATTCCTTGTAGGGTCAATATACCAATTCCAATTTACTCTCTCGTATAGTAATTCTGCTTTTTCTTTTACAACACCACCAAAGTATTCACCAACAAGTATTGCTCCTGCGATAAATAAACCCGTATCAATAACGGATATTTCACTGGTTCCCGCTCTTACGCCTGTATTAAGTGTAACAAAATGATAATAAAAACCTTCTATATGAACCATATTTTCAAATGTTTTAAGTGTACCTAGTGCTCTTTCTTCGCCTTCTTCTCTGGTAATCCAACCGTTTTCAACCCCAACTGGAATTGCGGTTAAACCAAAACCAACAGAAGCAATAGAAGCTAAATTAGGGCTTCCTGGATATCGATCACGAACTAAGCCATACCCTGGACTTAGCTTATCTGTATTAGCGGCTTCCCAAAAGAAGTTAAAAGAACCCTGCATTTCAGTTAGAATTGCTTCATCAACTGGTGTCAATTCCTGCACAGTTGTATGAGTAGTTGTTTCCACTTTATCTGATGAATTACAAGCAGCAAGTAAAATTACACATACAATAATAATTAAACTTAACCCAGTTTTTTTCATATTTTATCACCTATTCTCCAGTAATTCCAGAACGATCTACGCCTTCAACGAACCATTTTTGAAGTAAGAAGTAGATTAATAGTAATGGAAGTATACTAATTAACGTTCCTGCCATAAGAATTGCTTCATTTAATGTGTCGACATATCCTGTACCATTATCACCAGTTACTGGAAACATTTGCTTAAATGAATCAGCAAACCTACTGAGTTGAATTGGAAGTGTTTTTGCGCCTTCCATATAAAGCGCAGTTAAGTAAGTTTCATTCCAATACCAAACAAAGGAAAATAAAAATACAACAATGATTGAAGGAATCGTAAGTGGCAGTGTAATTTTAATGAAAATTTTCATAGGGGACGCACCATCGATTTCTGCCGCTTCATCTAATACTTTCGGTACCAAATTAAAGAATTGATAAAAGAGCATAATAAAGATTGCACTTTTAAATCCTTGACCAAATAAGGCTGGTAAGATAAACGATAGGATGCTTTTTAAGATACCTAATTTTTTGTATAATAAATACGTCGGAATCATTAATATTTGTGGTGGGATGATAAACGTTATTAAAACTAAAACAATGATTACTTTCTTACCTTTAAAATCAAACCTAGATAAACCATAACCCATTAATGCGGTTGATATGACTTGTGCTAAGGAAGGGAAGAAAGCAATAGAAAGTGATCCTTTTAAAGCATTCATAAATCCGATTGCTTTAAAACTTTTAGTAAAGTTATTAAAATATAACTTTGATGGAATCAAACCAACTGTCGGGTCTAATACGTCACTTGGACTTTGTAAACTCTTTAATAACAAGTAAATAAACGGGTACAAAAAGGAAAAAGCAACGGTTATTATTAACAAATAAATAAAACCTTTTGCGATCATTCCATCTAATCCCCTTTTTCCTAAAACGAACTTTTTAGCTCTTATTGCTTTCTTATTCGTATTTAACATTGTGTTTTTATAAACATATCTTGTTTTATTATATACATAGCCATCTGAATAAAAAGAAACTTTATGTTTCGTTCCTCTTTTAATGGAAAAGATCAGAAAAATGATTAATATGACCAAAAACAAGGCAACAAAGTAAATCCATGCTAATGCTGAAGCATACCCAAATCCTTCGACATCAGTCGTACTATTAAACATCGAATTGTAGATTTTTATAATCACTTTATTATCAGCAAATGTCGCAAGCATTATAAATGTGTAAATAATATTTATTAAGAAGATAGGTTTTAAATATGGAAGTGTGATCTTCCAAAATGATTCCCAAGGTGATGCACCATCAATCTCGGCAGCCTCATAGATTTCTTTATTTAATTTTTGTAAAATCGCTAGAAAGACAATGATCTGAACACCTGAAAACCAGAACATATAAATTAATCTGGAAAAGATACTGATGATTAATTCACTAAATTGTAAACCAAATATTTCTCTAAACATTTGAATAACCTTAAAGTTCGCAATGCCAGGTAATACTAAAATTTCTTGACTAACTAGTTCATTGATTAAGGGACCTGAAACGATAATAACTGGTAAAAAGAAAACTACCCGAAAGAATCCCCTCCCTTTGATTTTCAGATTAAGAATCAATGCGAAAATTAACGCAAAAACATTAATAATCACAATCATGATTAAAGAATCCTTTAAAAATGCATACAAATACAAAAGCATGACTTGATCAACAGCGAATGCTCGTTGAAAATTTTTAAATCCCCAATAGACCATTTCTGTTCCTTCAGATGTAAATTTAACAAAATGTAAACTTAAGTAAAATGAGTACAAAATGGGATATACCGCAAATACAATAAACCCAATCATCCACGGCATAATAAATAAATATCCTATTATACTTTTTCGAGTTTTTAATGTTAGTAAATTTTTAAAAATTTTAAGTATTTTTAATATTAATTTTATTCTCATATGTTCAACTTCCTAACACTAGATAATTAAGTTTATTTACTATATTGCCGTTATAATCATAATCTTCGTTACTATAATTTACTATAATTTCGTAATCATTTTCATATTGAGTGACTACGATACCCTCTTTAATTACGTCTCTAGATACAATTTCAGCTCCTACTACTTTATTTAATGCATGATTGATATATTGATAATGATCAATAATAAAGTGATTTAAATTTCCATAGTAAGAACCATAATACTCTCTTGATAAAGTATTCATTAATAAATGACTAGGAAGTTTTGTGATTAGAAAGGCAGGATTTGCCCCGTAGTCAATCACTTTTAATATATCAATATTCATATTCGCTGAGAAATTTAAATAAGTTGAATAGTATGGTACATATCCACTTAATACGATTTGTAAGAATGGTACACTATCTGAGAAAAATCTGAGTCGTTCATGTTCTAGTGGCATAGTAAGAAACTTAGCGGTTTTACTCAACATAATTGAATTAGGATTATACATTGGAATTTGTTCATCGAACAAATTGTCATATCGTTCAAACATTTCATTTCGTCTATTATTTTTATTGGAGTAGAAGTTATTTGATAATCCATCTAACGCCATTCCACCGTATTTCTGTATTTCATCATAAGCTTTAGGAAATTCTTCAACCACTTTTTCGATATCGGTATAATACATCATGTAATCACCATTCATAATTTGAACACCGGCAAATGTTTTAGTGATCGTTTCTAATGTATTTTTAGGAGCACCTAATTTGGATTGATATCTAACAACCGGATTATAATAATAAGCGACATTAAGCTCTTCTAAATCACGATAATTACCTAACGCTTTATCAAAAGTGTAATTATTGTAACTTGATTTGGTATTCCCCCCGTTATTAAATCCTCTTAATGTATAAAAAATATTATTAACATTATTACTCGTTAATTCTTCATTAATATCAAAGATATCTTTTACAGTCGTCATCTTATGTGTCTTATTAAAGAAAATACCTTCTTCAAAATCACTACCTAGTACATCTAGATGTAATTCTAATTCACTTTGATTATTCTTCTCGAGTATATTATTTTCTACTAAATAGGATTTATATTTTTTAGCCATCCCAACATAATTGGCATCTTCATTACTTAGAAATGTAATATTAAACTTGATGTCGATATCTTTAAGGTCTTGTTCAATTATCTTTACACCATCTTTTGATCCCTTGATAGACTGCATATAATTTTCTCTAAGATAGAAGGTAGTCGTTTGCCAGTGATATTTAGTTCCTTCACCAGTTGGATAATAAGTAAATTGCGCAAACTCTGACCCACTCGTTACGTTTACTAAAAAACCATTTTGATTAATTCCATGAACACTACCATATACTGGATAATTTAGTCCTAAATTATTTTCAGCTAAAGAATAATATAAATCTTGATTATAAAACCTTGCCCGGTAAGGATCTTTTATGTTTGAATTCTCACCATATCTTACTAGTGCACCATTTCCTGAAGGAATAAAGTTATAACCTGGTATTTTATTCGTGTGTGCAGCCCCTAGAAATTCATAGAAAGATATCCATAGTAAACGATTTTCACCATATTCTTCAATGTCATCACGATTTAAATTAAATTCAATACTTGATTCATTTAACTTAATTGAATATGTTAAACGAATTTCATAATCTTCCATATCGACATTAAATGTGACAATATCAAATTCATCATCGGCTAGATAATCTTTTTTTAATTTTTTGACGTCAAATAAATTTTTTTCATCAAAGGGTCTATTTCTGTCATCAATAAGTGATAATGTAAATGCGGATCTACTTCTTTCTTTGAAAGATCGACTCAATTCACTATCAATCGGTTCAGATGACCATATATATCCTGTAGCTCTGTTTTCAATGCGAATAGCGAAAGCTTCGTCATCTACATATAAGATTAAATGATCATTTTCAATTGCTTTGACATAATGATTCATATCCACATCACCTTGAGTGAATATTGTTTGATCGTCTACATGTGTAAACAAATTAGAATCAAGTAATGTTGAACTAGTATTACTTAAAAATTCATTAATATCTCTAGAAGAAGTGTTAGCTTTAACATTTAAAACGACTATTACTGTTAATAAAATGATTAAAGATATAATCATTTTTTTCATTAGTTAAACACCTCCTGAATAATACCACTTAAAAATGATAATAATTGATTAGTTAATACATTAATAACTAAATATAAAACAATTATGATTAACATGGTAAATACGGTTAATACGAGATTAATTAATAATTGGAAAAATTTATAATTATTAATTTCTTTAATTACTAAAATGACATTGATAATCGTCCAGATATACATGATCAAATAGGCAAGATTAAAGATAAAGGTTTCATTGTAAGTTAATACGTTAGAAATAATATCAAGCGGTAATTTAAATATGAAAATGGGTGCAAACGCATAGATTATACCAATAAAAATATCACGGTAAAAACCTTCACCACTTTGTAAAGAGTTAATCAAGTGATTAGCTACGCCTATTAAAATTAAAGGTATTAACCACTTTAAGATTTCATAAGATAAGACAACTTCATCGTTTTGGCCACTAAATAAATATCCTTTGATAAAATAATCGCAAATAATATTTAAGAAAACAAAGACGATATATAAAATACATGCAGTTCTAATTCTCACAGATTGTCTAAATTTAATTTCATAGACAACATCCAGTGGATCTTTTAATATCCTTTTTAACAAATTAAGTTCATGATAGATCTTTTTCTTTTTTATATTATTTATAAACTCATTATACTTCGTGAACTTATGACGATTATTTTTAAATATTTTTAATGATACATAAAAACCGACTATAAACAAGATTAAATAAACAATATTGTTCGCAATCCACTGATCTCTGAGTTCCCAATATACATCTGAATAGCCATTTCTGTTATTTGCTATTTTATAGCTTTCAAGAGCTTGTTCAAAGTTGTTATCTCTTTTATACAATTTACCAAGACTTGAATGTGCTAAGCCAAACATTGCATTTTGTCTCACAACTTCTTTAAATAATACTTCGGCTTCTTCATAATTACTTGCATTATATTGATTAATCGCAGTAATAACCATATTCGCAAATTCTGTTTTCGTAAATACTTGAACATTGCCACCAAATTTATCTAGTACCCATATATCGCCATTTGAATCAGTCGCAATTCCAACTGGGTTATCAAATTCACCTATTTTAATACTACCCGTTTTTCTTTCACCAAAGACAAATAACAAATTACCCTGTCTATCGAGAACCGATATAACTGCTGGTGCCATTTCATTATTACTAACAGTATAAATTAAACCATCCATACCAACGAAAATGTCTTGATAATGAGGATCCCATAAAAACATTCCCGTAAGGACATTATTTCCTTCTAAGTTTAATTTTTTGATTGGATTGACATACTCATTTTCAATAACTGTATAAATCAGTCCTTTTTGATCAACCGCAAAGTTTGTTGTTGTTTTAGGTACTAAACTTGCAAACATTTCTCTTTGTTCTTTACTCATAAACATTCTATTAATATAAAAGGCTAGCGATACTTGAACTTTATTAACACCATAGTAACCTAAAAAGTCGCCATTTGAATCCATTTGAATAATTCCGTTCGAACCGCCTTCGGTTAGAACATAAACATTTTTTTTAGCATTTACAATGACCTTCCTCGGTTGATAGGGTGAATCTTCACCAAATAGCGGTTCATCCGGCTTATCGTAAGTTTTAATTAACTCTCCAGCTTGATTAAACCAAAAAACTTTTTTTAATTTTGAATCTGCAACATAAATATCTTGATTTTGGTCTACAAATATCCCTGTTGGATTTTCTAAAATACCAACCCCAATTTCGAATTCTGTTTTAGACTTAGGAATGTATTTATAAACACGCTTATTTCCTGTATCGGCAATATAAATATGGTCTATATATTCATGCTTTTCTTCATCTATTAATTCACTATAGATAAAAATATCTTCAGGATTTGAGAAGCCACTATTTAAAATAAATGTACCTTCATAAGCAGTAGCAGTATTAACAAGGTCACCTCTTAAACCAAAGGAATAAGTTTGGTAAGGAATGTTAGATATACTTGCTTCTGCAGTATTTTTACTACATAAAACAAAAGTCATTAAGCTAAAAATAAGAATTATTGTAAACAAATGCTTTTTCATTCTAACACCCTTTCCTACTTAATTCCTGAGTGGGCCATTGTACTCATTACTTTATTTTGTAAGAAAATAAAGATAGTTAAATTAGGTAAAAACATGATTAATGTAGCGGCAGCACTAATACCTGTGCCTGCCACTGTATTAGATACATTAAGAATCGACGACATATAAAAAGCAAAGGTTTGCTTAGTTTCTGTGCTGACAAATAACATGGATGTCTCGGTATTATTCCAAGCTGATTGAAAAGCAAGAATCGCGACAGTTGCCAGTGCCGGTTTAATTAAAGGTATGACAATTTTAAGAAAAATATAAAAATCGCCTGCACCATCAATTTGAGCTGCTTCAATGAGTTCATTCGGTACTTGGTCTACAAATTGTTTAATTAAAAATAGACCAACTGGAATCGCTAGGAGCGGTAAAACATGAGCGAATCTAGTATCGACAATTCCAATATTACTGATCACTAAAAACCTAGGAATCATTACCGTGATTGGCACAAACATTAAAGCCGTTTTATTTATTTCAAATAAGGTATTTTTACCTTTAAAATGTTTTTTTGATAAGATATACCCAGCCATCGCACTAAATAATACGGAACAAAATACAACTAAGAAAGTAGTAATGATACTATTTATTAAAAAGGTTGTTATTGGTATTCCTGTTCCTGTAACAGAAAAGAGTTTCTTAAAGTTTACAATTGTTGGATTTTGGACAAAAAATCGAGGAGGAAAGACAAATAACTCATCTGTTGGCTTTAGTGCAGTTGAAAAGATATAAACTATTGGTAATCCCATAAAAATACAAACTATTATAAGAGGTATAAAAAATTTAATTTGTGATTTATGAAATCGTTTTGGATTAAAATTAATTCCTAGTGCCATTCATCATCCCTCCTATTCATTACTTCCAAAGATTTTTTGGAAAAATTTCGAGAAAAATAAAATTATGAATAATAAGATTACTGATAAAGCCGATGCCATTCCCAGTTCTGATCTTAATATTCCATAATCCTCGATATGATTAAGGACTAACTGACCAGAATTTTGCGGAGTTGGGTTAGCACCCGATAGTGAAACACCAATTGCTCCAGCACTAAATGTACCCACAACACTCATAACTGCACTAAATAACATTTGATTTTTAATGGAGGGTATAGTGATGTGAATGATTTCTTGTAATCGATTTTTCATACCATCAACATAGGCAGCTTCATATAATTCCTTATTCACATTCAGTAATCCAGCGAGTATTGCGAGAAAACCTACTCCCATTGAACTCCACAAAGATACAACAATCATGATTAACATTAAGTAATCAGGTGATTGTAACCACTGAACGGGTTCAGTAATAAAATTGCCGTTGAGGAGAACAGCATTTAGAAACCCCTCTTCGTCACCACTAAAGATGACTTTCCATAAGACACTCATCGCAACTCCGGCCGTAAGTGAGGGTGAATAGATAATTAAAGCCATAATAGTTCTAGGTTTATGAGGAACTTGAGAGAGCATCCACGCTAGAAAGAAAGATAAAATATAGCCACCCGGTCCGACAACAATTGCGAACAGGAATGTATTAGGGATGATCGTTTTCATGAATACTTCATCTTGTGTTAATAAGTAAATATAATTAGATATTCCAATTACTTTAGGGGACATGATCCCATTAAAATAGGTAAAGCTTAAAAGCATAGCTAATACTACGGGTACAACGATAAAGATAAAGAACAGTATAATGTAAGGAGCTAAGAAGATTACGGTTGTCTTTTTACCAGTATCCATCCAGTTAATAACCGCATCGAATATTTTAACTAATTTATTTTTTATCTTCACTTATTCCACCCCCTAATTCCTAGCTTGTTGTTGCCATAGTTTTACTTTTTCTTTGGTCGGTAATATATAATTTTTAATTTTATTTCCGTTTTTATCAAGATAACCAAATTCTTGCATTTTTCTTTCGATTTCTCGATTGATTAAAATTACAGCATCATCAACTGTAACACGAGTACTTTCTGAATCAAATACGACTTTATTCCAGATGTTACTTATTTCACGTTCGATGATATACCCACCAGGTATCTTCGGAACTTCATGAATATACTCCCACTGCTTACTAATCACTTCAATGTGAGACTCATTCATAGGTAATGACTTAAATGCTTCAATGTTAGCGGAATTCCATAAAAACCCTTCACCATAGATGAGTTGCAAGTCATATGTAAATTGTTGTTGAACTTCGGTTGATAACCACCATTCTATAAACTCAAAGCCCTCAGCTTTTTTATCGCTCTTCTCAAACACAACAACAGACTGAGCTGTTCCCATATTATCGCGATTAATTGTACCATCGTTATTTTTATATCCAGGGGCAAGGTCTATATCCCATTTATTCGCAATTTCTGGTGCCGCAAACATCAATTTCGTATAAGTATCAAAATTAGCAACACCGATGGGTAACGTTCCACTTCTAAAACTGTCATAAAAGTTTGATGTTTGGAGTGGAAGTGAATACAATGTATAAAGCTCAATCATTTCATTAATAGCTCTTAAAGATTCACTACTGTCAATAGCAGTTTTAAATTGAAATTCATCAAATTCATTAGCATCATACAAATCGCCACCATATTGATAAATAAATGGTGCAGTAGCGGTGAGTGGTTTTAATCCACCACTTCCTGATAACGGTAGAAAGTAATTCATTCCGTATCTTTGTAAAGTTGGTAATATTTCTATAATTTCATCATATGTTTGAGGGACAGTAAGTCCTAATTCATCAAAAATGTCTTTACGGTAAAATGTTACATAAAAATCTTGTGTTTCAGGTAAACCATACACTTTATCATCATGAATCATATGTAAAACAGAGCCAGGAGCAAAATTATTTAATACCTCATTAAAACTTTCAAATTGTCTTAAATCGGCAGCAGCTCCTCTTAACCCTAGTTCATAAGGTAGCCACCCACTTACTCCAAGTGCAACGTCAGGCTGGGTATCTGCGGCGTTAGCGAGAATTAGTTTCTGCTCATCAGGCATAACAGAGAATTTTACTTTAATACCGGTTTTAGGAGTAAATTCAGAATCAGCCATTTGTTGCATCAATTCAACATAAAATCTTGAGCGATTTACCCAAATATCAAGTGTTTCTTCTGACTCTTCAACTGGTTTAGTAACGGAAATAATTCGTTGCATTCCCGCTATAATGTTAACAAAAGTGTTCGAATTGGCTTTTGGTATTTTTACTTCTTCTGAATGGATATAAATTTTATCTAATGATAAAGGCAATTTAAGGAGCTGAACTGAAATTAAAGATAAAGCTTGAGAAGCTGAACTACTACCTTCTGATAAAAGGTTCATTTTACCAGGTAATTTATTATGGTCATTTTTAAGTTCAGTCAATTTCATCTTTACATTTTCTAATTTTTTTTCAATTTGATTGGATTGTTGATCTTTACTTTTTAGGACTTTGATTTCCGATAAAACCGTATCAATTTCTTCGCTCCACTCATTAAGTTTTACTTTAGCTGATGGTAAGTATTTATCTAAATCCCATTCTCTTTGTGTATCTTTTGTACCACCTGTTAGCTTTTTAATATCTAAACTTAATTCGCTAATTTCATCAATCATTTCCATTATTTTATTGTAACTATTATAAACATAAGTTGCATCTACTTCGAAAGCTATGGTGTTGATTCCTTCTTCGAAATAGAATCTAAAGTCAGTTCCGTTTCCTAAAGTCTCATTTTGCCAATCACTTAAGTATTTAAACTCATAACTTTCTAAATCAGCAAAAACTATTTCATCGTTCACATAAATGTTTCGATATGAATTCGTATTTTGATTTAAATTATTTTTATATTTTAATGTTATATTATAAAAACCTGCTTGATCGACATCAAAGGCATAGGTTACTTTTTGTCCTGGTACACTAAAAAAGTTTCCAATGATATTAATATAATTTTTATTACTATCATAAGGAGAGACACTTGGACTTTTTTCGTTTTCAGCTCTGATCGCAACATCATTTTTATAAACACTATTTTCAGCTTCAATTGTGATTAAACTATTCTCTACATTTGGTCCTTCGTGACTATATAAATATTCGTCATAGGATTTAATTTCACTTTTATTCACTAAATAAATGTTGCCTAAGAGAAATTCTCCCTCTTCTTTGACAATGGTGATCTTATTATCACCTTTTAAAAATGAAAAATTTACTGCTTCATTATTCAGCAATAAATGTTCGCGTAAAACTGTATAGTCCCATCTTTTAAGTAATTTTTGACGATTTAAGATTTGATTATGATATGTATCAAAACTCTTTGTATTACTCTCATTTGTAAAAGAGGTCATTAAGCGCATATTTTCGGCACTCTTTGTTTCTAATTCATCATTGATATAAATTGATATCGCATTATCAATGATTGTTTCATTTAGTGATAAATAATCAATGCCAATATTATAATCATTTGATTCTTCAACAATTACATTAAATGTTATTTCATTTGCTTTTTCTTTTGTCCAAGCATATACATCCTGATTGTAACCACAAGAATCATTGACATTTTTTAGTTGTGAAGATTCAATTACGTCAGTTATTTTAATTTCTTTAACTACATGATTATGTTTTGTCGTATTAATACAAGTAAATGAGGGGGTGAGATCACTGCCCCTCATTTCTTTATTTTCAATTACGACAAACCAAGATAGGATAAACAGAATTAACGTAATTGACATGAAACTCCAAAAAGTATATTTAATTGCTTTTTTGATTAACATATCTTTCATGTTTATTCACTTCCTTAATTTGTCAGATATCATTTCTACTTATTACTTAATTCAAGTTGAGCTTTTAATAATTCATAATTAAGCGCATCATTAAGTTGTTTAGTCATATAATCAGCATAATTAATCTTACCTTGAGCTGAATCCCAAATGAAGTCTCCAATTGACAATGTTGAACCAGCAGGTTCTGTTGGTCTAGTAATTTGTTTATCAATTCCTGTATTATAGTCGAATCTAGCTTTAATGAAACCTGGTACATATTTATTACCTTCCATTAATACTTCTACATCGCCAGTTGCTGCTTTTAAGTAAGCTGCTTTAAAGCCTGATTGAGGAATTGTAGTAAACCATCTATTAACAATGTCTTCGTTTTCATTTATAGGTAAACCAGACATTGATAATATAAGAGGATTACCATTAGCGTCTTCTTCATTTTCGAAAGCATCATCAATGATATCAAATGTATCAAGAATACCTTGTTCACCAAATGTTAAATATTTAGCTACTTCATAAGCTGCTTCTTTGTCTTCTGCACTCTTAGAAATACCATAATAATCAGATACACCAACAACTTTGCTTCCAGGAAGACCTACGAAATCATATTCAAATAAACCATCTATATCAGTTTCCATACCAGCTGCATCCCAATTTGCTCCCCATTTGAAACCAATTTTATTTTTTTTAAATGCTTCTAAGTCCCAGTTATAACCAAATTTTAATTCACGGTCACTAGGTGTTTGAGCTTCAGGTGTTCCACCTTTTACATCTGAATAAGATGCAAATGTTAAACCATTTTCATACATTTCAGCCGCTTTGGCTAAAGCATCTTTAATAGCTTGACCATTGAAATCAAAGTTTGTACCAGTCCATGCAAAGTGACTAATTTCTCCTGTAGTATCCATTACAGATGGTAACCAGTTAATAAATTCCATTGGATTATCAACACCGATTGTTCCTTGACCATCAGTCAGATTAACATCTTTTAATGAGGTAATAGCATTTTCGAATTCATCAAAAGTAAAGGTAAAATCATCAAATATAGTGTCATCACCTGCATCTTCAATTAATTCTAAGTTAGCATAGTAACCTAAATAATGATAAGCAGCAGGGATCGCATAAACTTTATCACCATAAGTGATAGAATCTCTTAAAGCTTGTGGGATGTTTTCCCATTCAGGATCCTCAGTAACAATGTCTTTAATATCACCTATGTAATCTTTAACAACAAATTCAGGTACATTTCCTACCATTACAACATCAGGGAATTCACCTGCGGCTGCTTTAGTTGTTAAAAATACATTCCAATCGCCTTCATACTCAACGATATCAATTTGAATATCTTCATGAGTTTCATTAAATTGTGCGACTTGTCTTCTTACAAGATTATTAGTTTCAACAGTACCTACACCCCAAGATGCAAATGTAACTCTTGTAGCTTCAGGGTTTGGTTCTGTTGTTGTTGCAACTGTAGTTGCAGATGTAACAGTAGTATTAGCAGTAGTAGCTTTAGTTGTAGCGTTTGTTGAGTTATTAGTAGTTGTAGTACAACCTACTAATACTAAACCAAATACAAAAATTGCGATTAAGGATAAAATTTTTTTCATTTTTAGTCCTCCCTATAATTAATTTTTTAGAAACACTTTAATATAAATTTGAAACGATTCAAATTCATAGAAACGTTTCGATTTATATATTTTTATTATACACTTTTGTGTAATCGCTTGCAAGATATTTACTCCAATTTTTTACAAAATATATAATTTCTGTCAATTAATTATATTTAAAATCAATAAAAAAAATACCTATTAAATTAATAATAGCTATTTTTTATTCATTAACATGATTCGCGATATATAATATTACATTTTGTATCAACATGTACAGAATCACATTTATTGATTAACAAGTCAATCAATGCAGAAGCAAGATCTCTACCCCAATTAAAACGATCAACATTAACTGTTGTTAGTTTTGGAGTGATATAACTAGAAATTTCGATATTATCAAAACCTGCGACTGCGATATCCTGTGGAATTCTAACCCCTAATTCTATAAATGCATCCATTAGTCCTATCGCCATTTCATCGTTAGCACAAAAAATAAATTCTGGTAAATTCTTCTCTGTAGCAATCAAATTTTTTGCTACATTATAACCACTCAGTTTTGTAAATTCTCCTTTATAATAATAATCAGTTGATAAATTATATTCAGTTAATGCTCTAACAAGCCCTTTTAAACGATGTAAATTGTCATAAGAATTATCAGGACCACTTAAGTAACCGATTTTCTTATAACCTTTCTTGATCATTTCAACAATCAACTGATAGACAATTTCTTCACTATTCATCATACTAACAAAAATATTTTCACCTGATAAATTTCGATCTAAAATAATAATCGGCATGCCATTTTTCGCAACATGTTTGATTAAATCATCTTCTAAATGATGATCCATAATAATAGCACCATCCACTTGGCGTTCTAATAATAATTGTTTTCCCGAATCACCACTACTTACAACAATACTAAAACCATTATTTATTAATTCAAGATGAATACCATCTAATATGCTTGAATAAATTGGGCCAGCAAATCCATCTACAAATACACCTACTATATTTGTTCTTTTTCGTTTCAAATTTCTTGCTGCAGCGTTTGGATAATATTGTAATTGTTTAGCGACTTCTAATACCCTCTCTTTAGTGTCTTTACTAATTCGAGGATCGTCATTTAATGCATATGATGCGGTAGATATCGAAACGCCAGCTTCCCTAGCTACATCTTTTATTGTTACCATATAATCACCTTTCAACATTTGTATATAAATTGATTTATAAGAATGAATACTTATAACACATTATATTATCTTTTAAAATAAATTACAAGACTGAAGGATGGTTTTATGGATAATAGCCCTGAAACCTAGCAAATTATATTATTTTCTTAATGTTATTAGTTTATTTTAATTGTGCTTTATGATTTAAATTCTTCTGGATGTACTTGTTTATATTTTTCAATATATTCTTCACGACCTGTTTTAATTAAATAGTTCGTGTAATTCTTTAAATTACCATTCGCATGGAATGGACCACCTTCACGCATAACTGTACTTAAGACATCTTCTGTATAGTTATTTTTCTTCATGTATTCATCGTGCCAGTCAAATAACATCGCAACACATTTATTTACTAAATCAGGATTATTATCAGCAATATTAAACTGCTCATATGGATCTGTTTTTAAATTAAATAACATGTGTTTTGGGAAGAAATGATATCCATCATGATAAGTTCTCATATATAGATATTCTCCATAACGGACACTTCTTTGACAGACATGAGACATTTGACTTAATACTAAATAGTCATGTCCAGTTATATCTCCATTTACTAATGATTTGGCATAACTTGATCCATCCCAATTTTTTGATGGTTTAATATCTAATAACTCAGCAAGAGTTGGGATTAAGTCTATGTTATAATGTAAACTGTGATCTCCATGTCCTTTTAATCCATTTGGCCATTTAACAACCATTGGAATATGACACGTAGGATGATCGGCTGTACCGTGTTCAGCATAAATTCCCAGTTCACCCATATTTTCGCCATGGTCAGTAGAAATGATAATTGCGGTATCTTCATAAATACCTTTTTCTTTTAATAAGTCTATGATTTTACCCACGTGTATGTCAGCATAGCGAATTCCCGAATCGTAACCATCAAATAATTTTTTTACATCTGTTAATGTATCTAATCGACCAGGTTGTTTAGGAAATTTCGCGGGAACAAAGTCAGAGTACATACCGATTTCTTGAGCACAGTGTGGTCCTGCCATTTTCTTATGTTGCTCTAATACATCTTCAGTAATCCAGTCTGGAATTTGATCATCTTTGAATGGATTTTCAAAATCAGACGGTGTTCTATAGGGAGTATGTGGGTCCCATAAGTTTACATGTAAATACCAGTTTTCTTTTGAACCATTGCGATTGATCCAATTTAATGCGATGGGTGTGACTTCATCAGCGTTTTCATCACCATATTTACCTGTATCATAAATTTCATTGAAACCACAATAGTAATACCAAGAAGAGTGACGAGAAGCAAATGGTGTTATACCACATGTATAAAGACCTTTTCTTCTTAACATACCAAATAAACTATCCTCTTCTAAGTGGCTTTTGAAATCACGGTTTTCATCTATTCGAAGTTGTGATGCAGTCTTACCATGGTTAACCGCACCGTTTCTTATCCCGAATTGACCCGTAAATAAAGCAGTTCTTGATGGTAAGCAAGGTGCATCTGAACAATAATAGTTATTGAAAACTACGCCTTCTTTTGCGACAGAATCAATATTTGGTGATGTATTACGATGATAGCCATAACAACCCAAATGGTCGGCTCTAGTCGTATCGATGTCTAAATAAATGATTCTCATGATTTCCTCCTATACATTTAAAAATTTCTTTCCTTAAAGTGTAATACCTTAATTGCTTTTTGAATGACTGGATGCATCATATAATATTTCCATGTAGTTCCGTGTAAATAATTATCAATCGCAAGTAATGTAATTCCTTTATCAAGTCCTAAATATACATCACAATACCAAGGTTCATGTTCTAAATTATACGAATCTTTAAATCCGTATTCACCCCATAGTTTTGGATGAGTGTTGTACATATATTCTAATGCGTCGATACATTCAACAGGTGCATAGGGAACAGATCCAGCAGGTCCATTTGGAGCAACCGTTCCGTTCGTACCAAGTTGCCTTAGCTCAATATTATCCCATCCTAATGGTTCTGGACCAAATGCGGCATAACCTTTAGGATGATCGCAAGCCGTTAATCCCCATGAGTTTTCATTGAAAGTTTTGAATTTATCTTTTAAATCGATACAATATAATCGATTTGCGAGTGTCGCATTTCTTGTATTCATATACCAGTCAAAGCCATGTGCATCAACATATTGACTAAAATCGAACCAAGCATGTGAGAATTGATAAGTGAATAAAGCTCCACCTGGTGTATAAATAAATTGATATTGTTTATAACCCCCAGAATAACGATTAAATCCATTGTATAGATTCCATGCAGTTTTTTCATTCACTTCATTATGACCTGCAGCTAAAAAGTACATCATTAATTGTTCTGCCGGCATATCCCATTGATAAATGTATCCCGCATTTCCATTCGCATATGCGCCGTCACGGTCTGGATTATATGCCATTCTAAAAGTTGTTTTGCCTTTAAATTCAAATACTAAGAAATTCCAATCGACTCTTTCAACTAATTCCTTTACCAATGTATGTACTTCTTCATTATTAAAGTAACTATCTACAGTTAATGCACCATTTAAAACTAAAGAGGTATCAATGGTTGAATATTCTGATTTACGATGACGTTCTGCGGTTTCCATTAGCACAAAGTGTGATAAAAAACCTTTATAATGTGGAACATTTTTAACTACAGTTCTTAATGTACCAACTACTCTTTCAAGTCCTTCATCATAAGTAATCCATCCTCGTTCTACCCCTATAACATAACTACTCAGCGCAAAACCAACTGAAGCCATTGATGAATGATCTTTACGATTCGTACGATCGATTACTAAACCATAACCTTTACTTTCTTTATTCGTATTGGTGTTTTTTCCATCCCAAAAAAAATTGAAACAGGCTTTTGCTTCTAATTCTAATATTTTATAATTTTTTACTGACATCATTTTATCTCCTTTTTATCTAAAAATTGCTTTTATTGTTAACCCGAAACGTTTCAATTACATCTCTATTTTAGATTTTATCTTATAGTGTTTGATAAAACAATAACTTTAGTTATATTTTTCCATATTTTTAAAAACAAAAAAGATGTAGATAAATCTAAATCTAAAGTCTATGAATTTAATATATATTGAATATTTTGATTTACTTATAATTGAAGTTATTAAAAAATTTCAATATTACTTCCAATCTTTGTTTTTAATTCATTAATATCATCGCTATATAACTTAGCTTGATTAATTGTTGAATTAATCTTAGAAATTTGAATATTGATATCATAATTACATTTATTGATATTTAGAAATATTTTCTTTAATTCTCTTACAGAAATGCTTCATTATTATCTTTACTATTCACTAAGAGTTTATGTTAATCTAAATTGGTAACTTCATCAAAATGAAGTAGAAGGCAAAATTACATATATTAATATACATTTACATTAAATCCAAAAAATGTTAATATAATTATGCAAAAATTAATTTGAAGGGGTGATTATGTATGAAGTTAGTATTAAATTTTCTTTGTATAATTGTTTCTATTGTATTCATGATAATAGGACTAATATTATCAATTAATGATTATGGTATTGATAACCCTGTAACTGGTCCAATCATGTTATTTATAGGGACATTAGGGTTATTATTAGAATTATATCTGTATAATGTGAAAAAGTAGTATGCAAAATTGGACTTTAAATAAGTCCTTTTTTTCTAAATGAAATTTGGTTATCGTTTACTAATATTTTCAATCTTCGTTTCAGTGTAGAACAAATTAGAATGAAGCATTAAATTCTTCTTTTTAATTTGTTCTTTTTCATTATTAAAGAGTTCCAACCTTTTAACTTAATTTATATTATATGGTGCATAAATGATAATAATATATGGAATTGTTTTCGTTCTTTTTCTAAAATTTATACAAAATAAAAGTCATTATTCAAGGATTATTCTTAATATGATTGCTTTTAATATGATAATTTGATAAAATAAAATTGAATTGAAACGTTTCGAAAGGATGGGTACGAAATGATAGAATTAAAAAATAAACAATTTATAATTGATGGAAAACCAGTCTTAATTATGTGTGGTGAGATTCACTATTATCGTTTACCGATTGAAGAATGGGAAGACCGTCTAAACAAATTAATTGAATCTGGCTGTAATGCGGTTGCGACTTATGTTCCTTGGATTTGTCACGAAGAAACTGAAGGTCTAATTGATTTAGAGGGTAAAACAAGACCTGAATTAAATTTAGTTAAATTTATCGATATGTGTAAAGATAAAGGATTATATTTCTTTTTAAGGCCCGGACCTTTTATTATGGCGGAAATGAAAAACGAAGGTATTCCGTATTGGGTTGCGAAAAAACATCCAGAAATTGTACCTACAACATGGGATGCCTTAGTTACTCCTAACCCAACACTCGATTATTTAGCACCAAATTTCTTAAAAGAAGTGGATAAATGGTATGAAGCAATTATGTCCATCACTAAGCCAAGATTATATGATCAAGGTGGAAATATCATCGCTATCCAATTAGATAATGAAATTGGGATGTTAACTTGGGTGAGTAATTCACCTGATTTAACGGATCATGTTTTAGTTGATTTTGCTGATTGGATAAAAAATAAGTATGATCACGAAACTATAAAGAATCGCTATCCATTTAGCATTGATGATTTAACAAATTATAAAAAAGCTATCCTATCTCCCTCAGAAAGTTACGCAGCTAATTTATTGAAAGATTATGGTTACTATTCACGAAATCGTTTTGCTCGTTATGTTAAAGAATTAAGACACATGGCAGAAAAATATGGCGTTAAAGATATCCCATTTGTGATAAATATCCATGGTACTGGTGGAGGAAGAGGATTATCATTTCCAATTGGGATTAGTCAATTGTATGAAACCTATCAAGACGAAGGCTATATGTCTGGATCAGATATTTATTTTGGTGACTTAACCATTCAAAACTTCCAAGATTTATATTTAATAAATGGCTTTATGGATGCAGTTCATAATGAACATCAACCATTATCCTCTGTTGAATTCAACTGTGGTGATGGTAACTTTGGTGATAACTTAGGTAGCCGTTATGATATATCTGCGTCTGATTTTAAAGCTAGAATGTGTATAGCCCAGGGTAATCGTTTAATAAACTATTATTTAATGACTGGTGGATATAATTATCGTTTAACGAATAAACCAAATGATGGAAATGATCGTATTGCTATTACAGGAGAACGCCATGGATTTGCGGCACCCATTAATCCTGAAGGCGATTTAAGTTATACCTTCCCTAGAATGGCTCGTTCGATAAAAACAATCATGGCTAATTCAGAAAAATTGGCGAGCATGAATGAAGAGCATGACAACGTTGCTTTTGGTTTCATACCTGATTACTTCATGACTGAAAGTTACTATCCTAGTAGTGTTGTCATGAAAGATTTGATTAAAAATCTACAACAACATCGTGCGGGTCTTGCATGGGAAACAATTAGTAAAGTAATGCTTCTTAATAACTACCGTTTTACCGCAGTAGATATTCAAAATAAAGAAATCGATGTCAATAAAACGAAAGTGATTGTGCTAGCTTCTGCGAGATACATGAGTCAAGCTATTCAACAAAAATTAGTTGATTTCTTAAACATGGGCGGTAGTCTTTTATTAGCTGGTGAATTACCAATTTATGATATGGAAACTCATCCATGTACAATTTTAGCTGATGCACTAGGTGTAACAGTAAAAGAAACTCTTTACAATAGACATCGTTTCTTTATGTCCGTTCTTCCTGATAACTGGGCTAAAGGTCGGGCTGAAAGAAGATCGCATTATGCACAAACTTTTGAATCAGATAGCGCAACGCCAATTTATCGGGTTTATCATAATAATGCGGTGTGTGGGTTTGAAGCAAATCTTAATAAAGGGAAGGCAATAGTATTTGCTTGTGAACTGGGTGGTGATTTATCATTAATTAAACAAACACTTGAAAGATTAGGCGCTACAAAGGGCATAAGTCATAATCAAAAATTTCATGGACTTTTTATCACAACTCAAGTTAATAAAGACAATGAAAGATTTATTCATATTTTAAACCTAGATGGATTTGATAAAGAAGCACAAATAACTTTAAATAACAAAGTATTGTTTGATGGTAGAACATTACTCATTCAAAGTAAAGAAGGCGTCATGTTACCTCTTAATGTAACTTACAATGGTGTTAAGATAAATTATTCTACCGCTGAAGTATATCAAGTCAATGAACATAGTATTGAATTTAGATTAACACAAGTGAGTGATGTCATTTCAATTGAGACAGATAAAGAAATTGAATTAAGTTTAGATTACAACCTTACTAAACAAAATAACAAATACTTTATAACATCGAATAAACACTCAAAAGTTGATAATCAATTAATTGCTAAATTTATATAAAGAAGGAAATAATATGTTATTTAAAATTACAACGTTTAATTTACGTTTAAATGTATCGAGTGATAAAGAAAATGCTTGGCCATACCGAGTAAATAGTGTTGTTAAATATATTGATGATACAAATCCATTCATTATTGGTACTCAAGAAGTAACGGATCGAATGTTAAGTGATTTAACAATCCAGTTACCAAAATATGACCACATCGGACTTACTCGAGTACAAAATGAAGAAGCTAGTTCAATCTTTTATAATAAAGAGGTCTTAGAAGTAAAGGAATACGGAACATTTTGGTTATCTAAAACTCCAGAAGTGCCAAACTCAAAGCATTATAATTCAGCCTGTGTTAGAATTTGTACTTGGGGAGAATTCATCTTTAAAGAAAATCGTAATCTACGCTTTAGAGTTTTTAATACGCATCTTGACCATATCAGTGATTTAGCTAAAATTGAAGGTATGAAAACTATTACTAAAAAGATGAATTTAAAAGCTAATGAAGACATGTTACCGACAATATTGATGGGTGACTTCAATTCAACAGTAAATGATGAAGTCATTAAATATTTAAATGATGACTGTACTACTGTAGGAAGCAAACCATTAACTGCCGTACTTGACTTCCTACCTAAACATGAATATGGAGCTACATTTCACTATTTCACAGGTTTAATTAAAGGTGATCCAATTGATCATATTTATGTAACTAAAGATATTAAAGT
>JARDZP010000024.1 GCA_029240795.1 Haloplasmataceae bacterium
AACGATAAGTCCCATACCTTCAAGTACTCGATTGTAAACTCGATCGACAATATCATCCCTAACTTCAGAGTGTGCCATATGACCCCACCATATTAAAACATCGGTATTATTTAAAACATCAACACTCAATCCATGTTCTTCTTCATCTAATGTTGCTGTCTTAACTTCAATATCTTGATTTTTTCTTAAATTATTCGCAATTGTCGTATGTATTCCATCAGGATAAATAGCTTTCACTGCTAGATCACTTAATTCATGTCGATATTCATTCCATACTGTTACTTTAATCACTTTAATTCACCTTCCATATTACTATTGTTTTATTTTCTGCCATCAATTGATAAACTAGCACAAAAGTTAGAAATAATCAACATATTCCTAACTTTTATTTCTTTATTCTTTATCTAACTTTATAAATTGCTGCTTCAAATGGTCTTATTGTTTTTAAATTTAGTGGGGTGTTGTCATAATTTGAAATGATCACTTCTTATACATTGGCTTTGTTAGTTAATCTTGTTGTTTTTTAAGTCATTTACATTATTATTTCTAAGTGGTATGATTTTAGTTATTATAAAAATATAATTTTGGAGGGATTTGAAATGTTTTTAATCTTTGGGATTATTTTTACAGTAATAGGTGTAATATGTTTTATTGATCCTAATGGTGTTGAAGAATGGCGATATAAGACAGGTAGTAGATTAACTAAACCATCAGAAGAGGAGGCAGGTATTTGGGCTAAGTTCAGTGCAATTTTATTGATTGGTTTTGGTATATTTCTTTGTGTAAAAGAATTTATTTAAAAGGCTTAATAGCCTTTTTTTATTGTTCTAATAACATATACTTTCTTTTTGTTACATCAATATATATAGTTCATAGACTTTTTCAATTTTTTTTGAAGATATACGACCATAATTTGAAACTGTCATAACCAAATATTTTCTTTGGTCTATCCCACAAGCAATACAAACTTGGTCATTTGATATACCTCTTTTTTTTGCCTTGCCATCACGTTTCTTGCTTTTCTTCCGTTTGGATATTGAAAGTCTAAATCTTATCTATGATTCCCTTGCAACTCTCTAAAACAAAGGTTTCATCCATTTGAACAGTCCCTTTTAAACTCGTATCATTAAGATTTATCTAATGCATCAAGTATTTTGTATCGCCAATAAAAAGCAGTTGTATAATGAATTCCTACAAAATCTAATTATCATTGACAATTAATGCAGGTAAAGATAGTCGCGGTCCTTGATTTTTTTACTTCTGTGATGCTGTGATATTTTCTTGAACTAATGATATATCTTTTTCTATACAAATTAAATATTTATAAAATATAATATTCTATTTAAAAGAAAAAAACTGTCAAATTTGACAGTTTTTATTACCCTATTTAGTTGTCTTCGTTTTCTTTTTCTTTAATTTGTTTGATAATACCTTCAATTTTATTACCATATTCAATTGATTCATCGATACTAAAAATTAATTCTGGCATTTTTCGCATTTGCACGCGTTTACCTAATGTATTCTTAATGAATCCTTTTGCATTTCCAAGTTTCTTTAAAACGGAGGCTTTCTTTTCTTCATTACCTAAAACTGTAAAATAAACTTTCGCAAATGATAAATCACTTGTTAAATCGACTCCAGTTACTGTTACAAATCCAATATCATCCTTGACATCAGTCAAGATAATTTTGGATATTTCTTTTTCGATTTGTTTTTCTAATTTTTGAATTTTTAAATTAGCCATAAAATCACCTCAATTAAGTTGATTATTTTACTTCTTCCATGACATAACATTCCAAAATATCCCCAACATTAATATCATTGTAATTTTCAATTGTTATACCACATTCATATCCTTGGTTAACTTCTTTAGCATCATCTTTAAAACGTTTAAGTGTTGATAATTTTCCTTCAAATACTACTATTCCATCACGAATAACACGAACACCTGCAGCACGTTTAATAGAGCCACTTGTTACCATACATCCAGCAATAGTACCAATTTTAGTAACTTTGAAAGTATTACGAATTTCAGCATTACCAATTATTTTTTCTTGATACACTGGATCAAGCATACCTTGCATTGCTAAATCAATTTCTTCAATTACTTTATAAATTATATTATGTAAGCGAATATCAACTTTTTCTTCTTTAGCCAATTCACGAGTTTTACCAGTTGGTCTAACATTAAAGCCTATGATAAATGCTCCTGAAGCTTTTGCTAGAGTTACGTCTGTTTCGGTTATTGCACCTACACCAGAACGGATAATATTAATTTTTACACCCTCAACATTTATTTTTAATAATGAACTAGAAAGAGCTTCTAAGCTACCTTGCATATCCGCTTTTAAAATAATGTTAAGTTCTTTTAATTCGCCTTCTTTTATTTGTTCAAAAATATCTTCAAGCGAAACTGCTTTCATTGGTCTAAATTCTAAGTCTTTTGTTTTTTGTTCACGAGCTTCAGCAATTTTTCGAACTTCTTTTTCATCACCGAATACCATGAAGTTATCTCCAGCCTTAGGAACTTCATTTAAGCCTATAATTTCAATTGGAGTTGAAGGTCCAGCATTTATAACATTACGAGCTAAATCATCAACCATCGCGCGGATTTTACCAAAGGTATTACCAACAACGATCGAATCCCCCACTCTTAAAGTACCATTTTGAACTAAAAGGGTTGCAACTGGCCCACGGCCTTTATCTAATTTAGCTTCAATGACTGTTCCTGATGCTAATCGTTTTCGATTGGCTTTTAATTCAGCCATATCTGCTACTAAAATAATCATTTCAAGTAATTCATCGATACCTTGATTTTTTAATGCTGCGATTTTACAATAAATGGTTTGTCCTCCCCATTCTTCAGGAAGTAAATCAAGTTCTGCTAATTGTTGCATTACTTTATCAGGATTAGCTCCTGGTTTATCCATTTTATTTACAGCGACAATGATTGGGACTTTAGCAGCTCTTGCATGTTCTAATGCTTCTCTTGTTTGAGGCATTACTCCATCATCTGCAGCAACAACCAAGATTGTTATATCCGTAATTTGTGCACCACGTGCACGCATTGCTGTGAATGCCGCATGTCCTGGCGTATCAATAAATGTTATTTTTTTGCCATTTTTTTCAACTTGATAGGCACCAATATGTTGTGTAATACCTCCAGCTTCAGTAGTTACAACGCGTGAATGGCGAATCGCATCAAGAAGTGTAGTTTTACCATGGTCAACATGTCCCATAATCGTAACTACTGGTGGACGATTTTCTAGATCTTTCTCACTATCTTCAAAAACGATTTTTTCAAAATCAACAGCGTTTGTAATCACTTCATCTTTAAGTTCAAACCCAGCTTCAGATGCTATTAACTCAACAGTATCACGATCTAATACTTGATTTACTGTTGCAAGTATACCTAACATGATTAAATTTTTAATAATTTCTGATACTGGTTTATTTAATTGCTCAGCAATATTACCAACAGTCAAATTTTCATTAAAATATATGATATGTTTTTTATCATCTTCACTAATTACGGGAATATTTGATATTCGTTCTTCTTTATTTCCTTTTGATTTGTTTTTATTCGCTGTTTTTTTCTTTTTTGCTTCTTTAAAATCTTTTTCAAATTCATCTTCCCAATACTTGTCATCACTATCTTTTGGGGCCTGTTTTAGATTTAAGTCAAAAATATTTTCCAGTTTAGCTATTGCTTCATCAGTAATTACAAACATATGATCTTTAACATCATATCCTTCTTTTTGTAAAGCATCTATTACTTGATTAATTGTTAAATTATACTTTTTAGCAAATTCATGTACACGCATCAAAATCACCTCTTATTTCGTTATTTTTGCGAGTAACCCTTTTTTAAATCCATCATCGCAAACGCCTACAGCTACCCTATTAATTTTATTAATGGCGCTTGAGATCTCCTTTATAGTACCAGTTTCAACATATGCTACATTATAAAAACTACATTTGTCTCGATATTGCTTTTTGGTATTATCTGATGCATCAGTTGCTACTATAACTAATTTAGCTTTGTTATTTCGAACATTATTTAAGATATTGTCTTCTCCTGTGAGAATTTTACCTGCTTTATTAGCTAATCCTAAAAGGTTTAACCAATCATTCATTTTTATCACCTTTTGCTAAAGCTAAAGCATATAACTCCTCATAGATAGAATCAGGAATATCTATTTCTAAGTGTTTATTTAAGATTTTCGTTTTCTTTGCTTTATCAATAACTTCTTTCTTGAGTTTCATATAAGCACCACGACCATTTTGTTTACCTGTTGTATCTACAAACACTTGGTTTTCGTTATTCTTGACAACTCTTATTAATTCTTTTTTCGGTAATTGTTCATTTGTTACAACACATTTACGTAATGGAACTTTTTTTTGTTTTAACATAATATCACCTACTCTAAACAAAATATTCTAAATTAATAATTAATATTTAATCTTTTAGCATCTTTCTCAGATTTAATATCAATTTTCCATCCTGTTAATTGATGAGCTAATCGTGCATTTTGACCTTTTTTACCAATAGCAAGTGATAATTGATCATCTGGTACAATAACTTGAGATTGTTTATTATGTTCATCAATTATGATAACAGCTAATACTTTAGCTGGTGCTAATGCATTTGAAATTAATACTTTTGGATCACTACTATATACGGCTAAGTCTATCTTCTCACCTTTTATCTCTTTAATTATATTACTAATACGAGATTGATTTGGTCCTATACATGATCCAATTGGGTCAACATTTTGATCTTTTGAATAAACTAACACTTTAGAACGATCGCCAGCATCTCTCGCTACAGCTTTTATTTCGACAGTTCCATCATATACTTCTGGAACTTCTAATTCAAATAAGCGTTTAATAAGCATCGGATTAGCTCTTGAAAGAAAAATAACTGGTCCTTTAGTTGTTTTTTCAATTTTACTTATAAGAACTTTAACACGTGCGTTTGGAATAAATTCTTCATTTGGTAATAATTCTTTAATAGGTAATATACCATCAACACGATCTAAATTTATATAAATATTTTTTTCATCACGACGATTCATTAAACCTGTTATAATATCTTGTTCTCTATCAGCAAAACGTTTATAGATAATTTCACGTTCTGCTTCAATAACTGCTTGTTGAACACGTTGTTTTGCAGATTGAATTGCAATTCTACCAAAGTTTTTAGGTGTTACTTCAATTTCAACTTGATCTCCTATCTCATAAACTTTACTTATTGCTTTAGCTTCTTCTAAAGAGATTTCATTTGCAGAATTTGTAACTTCCTCCACAACTGTTTTTAATCCATAAACTACTATTTTATTAGTTTTTTCTTTAATATCAATTTTAACATTAGCTGTTTCTTTACCGTAATTTTTACGATATGCAGATATAATTCCTTGCTCAAATGCTTCTAATATTACTTCTTTAGGAATCCCTTTTTCTTTTTCTAAGTCTTCTAATGCTTCAAAAAATTTCTTACTGATCACTTTAACCTTTTCCTCCTTAAAATTTAATCGCCAATCTTATTTTAGAAATTAGATCATACTTAATTTCTACAGTTTTAATTGTAGTTTTATCATTATACTGAATGGTTAAAATATCATTTTCAAATGATATTAAATCTCCTTCGTATTCTTTTAAATTATTAAGTGGAGCATACAATTTTATGTTAACGTATTTACCAATCGATTTAGTTACATCTTCTATAGTTTTAAGCGTTCTTTCTGCTCCTGGTGAGGCAATTTCTAACATATACTCTTGAGTAATTGGATCTTCTTTATCAAGTACGGTACTAATTTTTTCACTAATTAGTGCACATTCATCGATATCAATTCCATTCGATGAATCAACAAGATAACGTAAGATGAAATTTTTCCCCTCTTTTACAAATTCAACATCTACTAAAAAATAACCCATCTCTTCAATTATTGGTTGGCCGAGTTCTTTACATTTGTCTACTGTTGACATAATTTCACCTCTAGTTTTAAACATAAAAGAGTGGGAGTTCCCACTCTTTTGTTATTTTTTCATTTATAATATTACCATATTTTGAATTTTTATTCAAGGTATTTTCTAAAATTGTACATAATAATAGAAGAAGCTACAGCTACATTTAAAGATTCACTTTTTTCACTGATCTCAATCAACACATTTTGATCAGTAATTGAAAGTAAATCTATTGAGACTCCATTACCTTCATTTCCCATTATAAATGCCATTTTTTCTTGACTTTTTATATTACTTAGTACAGTTCCATCTAAAGATGTTCCAAATATACTAACACCCATTGATTTTAAATAGTCTATGTAATCTACTAAATTCGCTTTAATCAAATCAACCTTAAAAATTGCGCCTTGAGTGGAACGCACAACTTTTGGATTATATACATCAACAGTATTCAAACCCATTACAATACCATCAAAATTAAATGCTACGCATGATCTAATGATAGTACCTAAATTTCCTGGATCTTGAATATTGTCTAATAGTAATATTCTGTCGTATCTTTTAAGTTCTTTTAATTGTTTTTGCTTACAAAGAGCTATAATCCCTTGTGGTGTAACAGTATCACATATTTTTTTCATTATATCATCTGTGACATAAACTTTATTATCAAATGTAAATAAATCATATTTATTATTTGAAATAATTAATTCAGAAACAACATTCTCTTTTAGTGCTTCATAAACTAAGTGTTCACCTTCAACAACATAAAGTCCTTCTTGATCTCTTTCTTTTTTACTAGTCATCAATTTCGAATAATATTTAACTTTATCATTATTTAGTGATGTAATTATCATAAATTCTCCTATATAAGTAATTCAGGATTCGTTTCAGTTAAATTGCGTTTAATGACTGGACAAACCGCTTGAACCTTTTTATTTTTTTCGGTAACGAATTTAACAAAACCATCCATTAAAACTTTTGTATAACCTTTTCCACGTTCTTCTGGATTTACAAAAATGTAAGTACCAACAATAAAATCAGTTGTTTCATCATATATGATGTAACCAATTACTTTATCATTTAATATTAAATTTAATCTGTTATTTGTAATTTCAATCATAAAATCATCCTTTTTTATTCTATATTTATATCATACAATTTATTATAGTACTATTCAACATTAATACTATTATAATATTATTTTTTAATTTATATAATTATATATACCTATAATAAAAAAATATCACGATTATTCAATAACCATGATATTTTAAACATATTCATTTATTAATATTTCACTTAATAAATTTTGCGGTATAAATACAACTTGAGAGGGTTTAATAAGTTTAGCAATTATATCAGCAGTTACGATTAAATCATAAATACTTTTATCATAAGCAATTCGTTCATTTACATCCTGATGAAATAGTTCCCATATTCGATATTTGTAATTGTATACTATCCGTAATTTTTTCATCTCTAGCACCTCTAGTTAGATATTATCACGTTGTTATATACAATTATGTCATTTTATGTTTGAAAATAAATTTATTTTAAAAAAAATATGGTAAGTGGATCAGGGTATTCTTCTCCTTCTAGAGGGTCTAAAGTTTTGCTAGCATAAGCTTTTAACCCTCCCATAAACAATCCTACTAGACATACAACTATAAAAAGTTTTTTTAATGTTTTCATATTATCCTCCATTATTTAAGTTTTTTTCATTTTCTAATAATTTTATAATTTTTCTGTTTTCTTCAATACTTTCTTTAAGCATATTATTACTTTCCAATAATTGGCTATACTCTGTTCTAATTCTTTTTTCAAGAATTAAATTATTAGTTTTTATACTATAGGGAATAAATTCTTGCTTATATAATTTTATTTTACTTGAATTATCAAAATCATTAATTTTTGCATCAAAATATTTTATAAAAAACATGGATTTTGGGGAATGTGTTTTGATCTCTTTAAACCTAGATAAATTAAGTTCAGCTTCATCAATTTTATTTATTTGAATTAATAAATCAATTAATTCAATTAATATATCAACAATTAATTTTTCATCATTGCTGAATTTATTAATTAATAGATAAAATGTTTCGATACTTTTCTCATAAAGTTTATACTCTTTATACATTTAAATAATTCACTGGCTTTTGTCGCATAATCTATGCATTTTAAGTCATTATTGTTTTTACCAAGAACCCAAGCGTACTTATAAAATATTAATGGTTTTTCTATATTCATTGTTGACTGTAGTTTTATAGCCAAAAATAAATATTTCTCAGCCTTTTCCATTTCTAATTTATTTATACAAAAATTCCCAATCATTTCTAAATATAACAATAGTTCTTCATTATCAAAATACCTTTGCTGTTCATGTAACAACTTAATTAATCTTTCTGCTTCATCATTATTCCCCTTAATGATGCAATAAACTAAGTCATATAACTCATGTTTTTGTTCAGTTTTTTTAATTTCATCGTACGTTTCTTCAATTAACTTTTCATTTTTAAATTCAATTGCTGATAAAAATCTATCAATCATTTCTTGATTTTTTATCGTAATTGTATAATCTGTCGGTATTGGTTTATTTAGTTTTTTGAATATTTTTTCAATATAATCATTCCCAGGAATCGTTTCACTATTTTCAATTCGACTATAATATGATACCGAACATATCCCCTTACATACATAGTCTTGATTTAACCCTTGTGAAACTCTTTCTCTTTTAATATAAGCGCCTATTGGTTCTTGAACTTCTTCGTTGTTTTTACTACTAATTCGATATCTAACAACCTTCTCTGATATATTTACATTCACTTTATCACCCTAATAACATTTTATCAAAATTTGTATATAAATTAATATTGTTTTTGTTTGCGCAAAATTCAATGTAAATAATTATTGTATTTAGTTTAATTTTTAAATCATTATAGATGTTTAAAGGGTACCTTTTGTCGAATTATGTCTACAATTTTAAACAAAAAAAGGCTTAATTTAATAAGCCTTTAAATTTGAATAATTTATTTGCGCAAATAGGCATTGAATTTTTCGGTTAAATGGTAAACAATTTTATCAAAAACTTTATTGACTTCATCATCAGTTAACGTTTTTTCCGTATTTTCAAACACTAAAGATAGCGCTATTGATTTTTTATTAGCCTCTACGTGTTCACCTTGATAAACATCAAATACTTCAACAGATTTTAAAATGTTTTTACTTCTTTGTTTAATTGCTTCACATAACTCTTCAGCACTAACTACTTTATCAACTACTACAGCGATATCACGTGTCATAGTTGGATATTTATTTAATAATTTGAATTTAAGATCAATTGTTTTAATATTTAATACTTTACTTAAATTAACTTCTAATACATAAGTTTCAAAAGTGTCATATTCCTTTTGAGTATTTGGATGTACTTGACCAATAATTCCAACTATTGTATCGTTAATTAATATATTTGCAGTACGTTTAGGATGAAAATCTGAACCACAATCACTAGTTTGAACTAACTTATATTGATCTAATAAATTTAATTTAGTTAATACTGCTTCTAAAATACCTTTTAAATAGTAGAAATCAACACTTTCTTTTTTACCTTGCCACTTTGTTTCATGGATTAAACCAGTAACCGCACAAGTAAGCAGTGAATTTTCCTTTGGTTCATTATTTTCAAAATAATATTGTCTACCCATTTCAAAGATTGCGATATCATTATTATTACGTGCATTATTATAATTAATGACTTCCATTAAACTATGTAATAAACTAACTCTTAATACTTTTCTTTCTTCACTCATTGGCATCGATAAGTTAATTTCATCGTAATGAACTTCATTATTATATTTAAAACGATTTACATTTTTTTCACTATTTAAAGAATAAGTAACCACTTCATTTAAACCACTAGCATTTAATACCCGTTTAATTTGGCGGATTTTTGCTTGATTATCAGTTAATTTACCTATTGATTCTGTAAGTGGTAATGTTTTATTTAAATTATCATAACCATAAATTCGAATGACTTCTTCAATTAAATCTTCTTCAATTGAAATATCTTGTCGACGAGTTGGTACATTAACTGTAAATACACCTTTATTCAATCGATGATCAAAATTTAAACGAGTAAAAATTGAACTTACTTCATTTTCATTTAAATGAATACCTAATACACTATTAATCTTATTCAAAGTAATACTAACAGATAAACTTTCTAAATTAGCTTGATTATTTTTAAACGCTACTAAATCATCCACTTTACCCATCGCAATAGCTTCTAGTAATTGACTAGCACGATTTAAAGCATATAGTGTGCGATTTGGATCAACTTTTTTCTCATATCTTAAACTTGATTCACTTCTAAGTCCTAATCTTGTATAGGTTCTTCTTACTGATAATGGATTAAATACAGCACTTTCTAATAATACATCTGTTGTATTATTATCTATTTCTGTGTTTTGACCTCCCATTACTCCGGCTATTGCGATTGGTTTCTTACCATCAGTAATAACAACATCACTCGTTAATAATTCTCTTTCATTATGATCAAGTGTTACTATTTTTTCAAATTCGTAAGCATTACGTACTACAATTTGATTACTATTTAATTTTTTATAATCAAAAGCATGTAAAGGTTGTCCTAATTCTAACATAACAAAGTTCGTCACATCGACAACATTACTTATGGGTCTAATCCCACTAGCGATTAAAGCTGTTTGTAACCATTGAGGAGAGGGTTCTACTTTGACATTTTTGATTTTCTTCGCGTAGTACAATGTACAACCAACTGTATTTATTGATACATTAAAATCATGGTCAATTTTATAATTTGCATTTTCTCCATAGGGTTTATTCACAACACGTTTTAAAATAGCGGCAACTTCATAAGCTACACCAAGCATTGATAAAGCATCCGCTCTATTTGGTGTTAATTTTAATTCTAATATTGTATCATCTATACCAAGATATTTAAGAGCATCCTCACCAACAGGCGCAGATTCATCCAAAACATAAATTCCCGATTGATATTCAAGTGGTACAAATTTGTTTTCAATTCCTAATTCTTTTAGAGAACAGATCATACCATTAGATTCAACACCACGTAATTTAGCGGCTTTTATTTTAACTCCACCTGGTAATGTTGCGCCAACCTTAGAAACAATAACCTTTTGTCCAACTGCCACATTAGCAGCACCACAAACGATTTGTGCTACTTCATTACCTAAATCAACTTTACATACATTTAACTTATCAGCTTCAGGATGTTTCATTTTTTCTAATACGTGACCTATCACACAATTTGTAGCAACAGATAATTTATACATTGTTTCTACTTCAATTCCTGCCTTAGTGATTAAGTCAGCTAAATTTGCAGGTGTTATATCATTTATATCTACATAAGTTTGTAACCAATTTAAAGATACTAACATTTTATTCCTCCATTCTACTTACTAAATTGTTTATTGAAACGCATGTCATTTGTGTAAAATTGACGGATATCATCAATTCCATATTTTAAGATCGCAATTCTCTCTGCGCCAATACCAAATGCGAAGCCTTGATATTTATTATGATCAAAACCTGCCATTTTTAAAACATTAGGATGAACCATACCTGCTCCTAATATTTCAATATAACCGCTATCTTTACACATAGGACAACCTTCACCTTTACATTTAGCACATGTAACGTCAACTTCAACACTTGGCTCTGTGAATGGGAAAAACGATGGTCTAAATCTAATTTCACGATTTTCACCAAAAAGTTTTTTTGCGAAAACATCAAGTGTTCCTTTTAAATCAGACATCGTAATGTTTTCACCGATTACTAGTCCTTCAATTTGCATAAATTGATGAGAATGTGTCGCATCATCATCATCACGACGATATACTTTTCCAGGACAGATAATTTTAACTGGACCTTTGCCCTCATGTTTTAACATGGTCCGGGCTTGTACAGGTGATGTATGTGTACGTAACAATAATTCTTCGGTAATATAGAATGAATCTTGCATGTCACGAGCTGGATGACCTTTTGGTAAATTTAACATTTCAAAGTTATAATGATCGTATTCTACTTCAGGTCCTTCAGCAATATCATATCCCATACCAATAAATAAATCTTCTATTTCCTCAACTACTTGATTTAATAGGTGTGTATGACCATGATTTTGTCCTCTTGCTGGTAATGACACATCGATAAATTCACTTTGTAATTTTTTTTCTACTTCTAGAGCCTCTAAACTTCCTTGTTTAGCATCGATTGCGACACTGATCGCATCTTTAACCTCATTAGATACTAAACCTAACGCTTTACGTTCTTCAATATCTAAATCTTTCATGGACTTCATTGCTTCTTGAATTGGTCCTTTTTTTCCTAAGTACTTAACACGTAATTCTATTAATTCTTTTATGTCGTTACATGTTTCTACTTCATTTATTGCATTTTGTTTAATTAATTTTAATTGTTCTAACATATAATCACCTTTCTTAATTATTATTATTATAAATAAAAAAACGCCCTTATTAAAAATAAGGACGTTAATCGACGTGGTACCACCTTAATTGTGAATCATATATTCACCGCTCAAGTATTTTAACGGATTTCTCCGGGTGCTTTTAACACCACTCTGAAGGTGAATTCAATAGGCTTAATTATAAGTACATTCCCAATCTCGATGTACTCTCCCTTGATAATTAGTTTCTAATTACTACTTCTTCATCAACGTATTATATATCATTTTCCTATTATACAACTAATTTATATAAAAATCAACATATATTAGCAGCATGGTTTTCCCAAATGTATATCTTGGCAAGTATTTGTTTGTGAGCATGTATATTGAGGAACATAATTATGTCTATAAATCGTATGATTTACAACTTGAGTATGGCATGGAACTACATGGCACAAATCTTTACAAAAGTATCTATGAATCACTTTACATTGTGGAATAATAGGTAATGGGCAGCCACATTGCATTCCACCAATCATTGGTCTATTAAAATTGTACACAACACGTCACCTCCCTCAACTCTGAGTTCATAATATCATATGATATGAAACATTATACCCTTATAACAAATGCCCTATTTAAATAATAAATTATAAATTAAATAATCTACGTCTAAGTTCTTTGTGATTTTTGACTACAGTTTCTAATAACTTGTAAAAGTTATTACTATGATCATGATGGACAAAATGACATAGTTCATGATTAATCACGTAGTTAACACAATCTAAATCATGTTTGATTAAATTTAGATTTAAACAAATTTTATTTCGACTATAATAACATGTTCCATAACGATTTTTCATTTTTCGTATGACCAGTTCAGGATAAATCAAATTAAAGTTTTTTTCAAAATAGCCAAAAGCTTTGTTTAACTCAATCGAAAATATTTTAATAGCCATATTACGATAAAACTCTTCAATTGCCAATTCATTCTTTTTATTTGTATATAATATTATCGTGTCATTATTTATTTTATATGCGAAATCATTGGCATTAATTATTGTAACATAATAAATATTATCTAAATAAATGATTTGACCAATAGGTAATTCATTCTTAGTTTTATTTTCAATTTGTTTTAAGATTTTATTTTGATGTTTATTAACTAATTCAAATATATAATCAAAACTAGTCTTTAAATGAGTATTAACAATAATTTGTTTGTGATCATCTATTCTAATGTATGTATTTTTTATTTTTTTGCGATTAATTATCATATTTATTTCTTTATCATTAATTTTTATAATTAATTTCTCACATTTTTTCATCAATGTACCTCTACATGTATAATTAAACTGAATCATTAAAAAATATAGTTAAGGAGGTTTTTATATGAATATTGATATACGTCGTGCCGTTTTACAAAATATGAACCAATCTTCTTTCGAAGATGTTCAATCAACAATCCAAGACGCTATTAGTACTGCTGAAGAAAAAACTTTACCTGGTCTTGGTGTATTATTTGAAGTACTATATAATAGTAGTGATAATACTGGAAAACAAGAAATTGTAAATAAACTTGTAAAAAGTTTACAATAATTTTAAAACCAACACAAAGTGTTGGTTTTTTATTTATTCACGATACATTTCATCAAGAACCGTTTTAAGTAAGTCAGGTCGATCAGTAATGATTCCATCGACACCAAATTCAACTAATTTACGCATTTCATTTTCATCATTAACTGTCCAGTAATGAATAGCCATATTATGACGATGTGCATCAGTAACAATATTTTTCTTAACGAAATTAGTATAATAAACCCCGTTTTCAGTTGTAATGATCAAATCTCTTAGAAGAGCTGGTACTTTATCAGCTAACTTAACTTGTGAAGCTGATAAATCATCTTTAAAGGGAATTAAAAGTGCACCGTCAACAGGTCTATAAAAGAAATCAGCTCTAAGTGTACTAAATAAAACAAATTTTAACGTTTCATTCGTCGCAGTTGAAGTCATTATTGTATTATTTGATTTTTCTCTAATCAATGTTGTAATTGTATCATCAAAGGATGAAACTATGACTTTGTCTTGCATTTTCTTATTTACAATTAAGTCTAATAATTTATTAACAGCTATTTCAAATGTTTCAGATCCACTATTTTCAATCGTATCTTTTAATTCTAAAATATACATTTTATCAGGGTAGCTCGTAAATAAATCCTCTAATTTAGCTGGAATCATTTTGTCTTTAACACTTTCGAGATTAGGAACAGGTTGTCCATCAAAATCTCTATAATTTAAAGCAAATTCGGAAGCCAAAAAGATATTTTTAATCGCATCATATTCTAAATCTCTTACTAAAACATCTTGACCAGCAGTATCTTTAAGACTCACATCATGATGACTAGTTAATATATCATCACGTGTTAAAGTTAAATCTATTTCAAAAACATCATATCCTGCTTCATCTATTTTTTCAAATGCGTATACTGTATTTTCTGGATATAATTCTTTAGCTCCACCATGTGGTATAATTAAAGGTCTTTCTCCTTCATCTATAATCCAAGGATTGGCACCTGAATATCTTGGTGCAGTAGGAATGACTTCTAAAAAGGTTAAAAATACCACAACAATTAATAAAAATATAAATACTGATTTAAAAATTTTCATACTTCACCTCTACCATAATACTTAATGTCATTATTATAACATAAAAATAACTTCATTTCATAGTAAAAAGTGATATTTATAAAAGTCAAAAATCAAAATCTCTAATCATAATATAAATAAACCGTTTAAACAATTACGACTAATATTTTTTAAAACGGTAATTTTTATTTAAATACCTATTAGACTTGATGTCATTCCTAATGATGTTTTTATCTTACTTTTTGACTTATTAAAAAGAAAATAATCTTGATTAAATTATTAAATTGCCGATTTTTTTAAGTAAAAAATAAAAAAAGTTATTAAAGGATTTAACTTTAATAACTTTTTGTTTATATGAATTATAATCAATCAAAAGTAATTTCATTAACTGTTTTCGTATCTAAACGTTTAATTACTTCAACTACTAATTTGATCGCATTTTCAAAATCATCACGATGGATCATAGATGTATGAGAATGGATATAACGAGAAGCGATACAAATACCCATTGATGGTACTCCATGATGTACAACATGGATGGCTCCAGAGTCCATTCCTCCACCACTCATTGATTCTAATTGATAGGGAATATTTAATTCTTCAGCGACATTTAAAACAAATTCACGTAATCCTTTATGCCCAACCATTGATGAATCGTATAGAATGATTTGTGGTCCTTTTCCTAATTCACCGTCAGCTTCTGGTGTGTTAGGTGTATCTCCTGCAATCCCTACATCAGTTGCGAAACAAATGTCTGGATTTACTTTATATCCAGATGTTTTAGCTCCACGTAAACCAACTTCTTCTTGAACAGTTCCTGTAGCGTAAACAACATTTGGATGAGCTTCATCTTTTAAAAGACGAAGTACTTCAATTGCGATTGCACATCCAATACGGTTATCCCACGCTTTTGCTAATAAATATTTTTCGTTTGCCATTGGACGGAATTCTATAAAAGGTGTAATCATATCACCAGGTTTAATACCCAATTTTTCAACTTCGTCTTTAGAAGCAACACCTAAATCAATATACATATCTTTTATATCTACTGGAGTTTTTCTTGCTTCAGCTGTTAATACATGTGGTGGTTTAGAACCAATGACACCATGATATCTAACGCCTTTACCATTAGTAATAGTAACTTGTTGAGCAAGCATGACTTGTGACCACCAACCACCTAATGGTTGAAATTTTATAAATCCTTTATCTGTAATTTTAGTAACCATAAAACCGACTTCATCTAAATGTCCAGTAACCATAATTTTTGGACCATTTGCATCGCCTGTTTTAACTCCTATAATTGAACCTAAATTATCATATTGAATTTCATCAGCATACTTTTCTAAATAACTTTTCATCACTAATCTTGGTTCTCTTTCGTTTCCAGGGACACCATTAGCTTCAGTTATTTCTTTTAACAGTTGTAAAGTACTATCCATAATTTTCCTCCTTAAAAAGATGTTACATCTATTATACATATTTATTATTTAGATTACAAACAAAATAATACTTAAAAACAAAAAATCGAGTGCTCACACACTCGATCATTTACTAGTTTACATCAACTTTTGGTCTTTCTTCTTTTGGTTCTTCAATCTTTTTAGGATTAATTTTTCCCTCAATATGAGTTGGATCAACATTAATAGTTTTATCTTCCTTTTTAACTAGATAATCATTTACTTTTAATGCATTCATTTTTTGAATACGATAAGTATTATAACCTTTGAATGTACGATATCCGAAATATCCAGATAAGAAGATTGATAAGATCATGACTACTATAACGATACTTTTTCCTTGTAAATTATTATTCCACAAGAATAAGAAACCAAATGATAAGAATACAACATGTACTATAAACGAAACAATATCATGTAATTCATATCTCTTTGATGTGGTCCAGAAGTGTGACACTCCACGTAAGAATAACACAATCCCACTTAATCTACTAAAACTATATAAATTATTGCTTGCACTTACGACGTTATCAGTTAGGAATAACATTAAAACTCCAGCAATTAAGCTAACTAACATTTCAGTAAACATGACTAGTACATAGTCTTTATCATTTCTTGATTTGATGATTGGAACAATTCTAACAAATGTAAAGAATAAAATACCTAACCCTGTCAATTTAACTACTATATCTGATACTTCATCCATTCTAATCCACATCAAAATAAATGCTACAAATAAAATTAATGCTGCTAACCCTTCTAATGCCCAATTATAATCTTTTAATTTCATAATTTCACCTCCTATACGTTTAATTTTTTGGTTTTTTATTAATATTTTGAAGAATATAATATAGAAAAGTTATAGCCGAAGCTAATTCTATCGCAAATATTCCTCCAAACACACCATAATTTTCTAATTTACGGAAATATTTCTTTCCTAAACTATCAAATAAATCCTTTATTTGTCTAGGTTCCATCGCATTAATTTGGCGAATAGTAACCTCATTTATATCAACAGCTTTTAAAATATCTAATAAATTTAAAGAAATTGCTTCATAAGTTGAATTAATTATATCTGTTAAAATAACTTCTTTTAATTCATCATCAACCAAACTATCAAATTCAGTTATTACAAGTGTAATTAATTTATGGAAAGAAGTATTTAATACATGATCAAAATGTTGATCTATAGAAAGTTTTTTAATTAGTTTTTTCAAATCTTGTTTTAAGAATAAATCATCAACTAATTCAGTAATTGGAATATTAACAAATTGTTTAAACACAATTTCAATTAAATCATGTGTATTATTATATAAGAAATCATTTTTATTTAGAATAGTTATTGAATTTTCTACTAATTTTTTTGTATCAAATTCAGTTAATCCTAAAGTTAAATTTCTTACTCGATTTGATAAAATTTCATTAGTGATAAATTTATTAATTAATAATGAAACATCCTGTACAATTTTATCTTTTCGATTATCTAAACTATTATACATACCATTATTAAATAATATGAAGATATCCTTGTATTTATAAAGAATACTTTCAGTCGTTTTAACACCTAATATATCAAATATTTTAGCTGTTTTAAAACTATAAAAATGAGTCATTACGATATGAATAAATCTTCTTGTTTTAATTTCAATTTCTTTACTTTCAAACACTTCATTTAAATATCCAAATAATTCTTCTTTTTTAAGTTCTAATTTAGCATCTTTTAATCTTATTTTCCCTAAATTCTCAAAGAAATTTTCAAATTCATTATTTAAATTATCAAATTTTCTAGAAATAAATTCAGGTAATTTTTGATCTATGATTCGGTAAACCGTTTCTTTAATTAGTTTGTCCCCATTGATTGCTTTGTAACCAACTTGTTGAACAACCGTTAATTCATCTACTACTCTACTAGTAACAGATTCATTAATTTCATCCTTATAACCATTTAACCAATTTTTGGTAGTTTCTTCAATTTTTTCTAAAATTGAAGACATATTAAAGTTAACTAACTCAATAAATCTACCACCAAACAATTCATCAATACTATCGTTATTATTTAATATGATTGTTATTTCATTAATAACATAATTAGATAAAGATTTTTGTTTATCTTTTGAATATAAATAAGTTGATACTAAATTATATAAGAAGTTTTCAAGTGTTATTTTACTAGATTCAGGCATAACTTCATTGATATCTTTACCAATAATTGAGTTAATTTTATCACTATAACCTAATATGATTTCTGCTAAATAATTAACATCACTAAACTTACTAATAAATTTATTAACTTCATTTTCAATAATAGAATCAATCTTATCTTCAACTGTTGTAATATTTAAATCACTCGATAATTCCTTAATGGTTTTACTTGATTTAGATTTCATTAGAATATAATTACTAATAGGATCAGCCGAACTATTTAACTTTTCAACAAATATATTTGTAAATACTTCTACTAATATATTCGTTTGAATTTTCTTTAAATCAAAACCCATTAATTCACCAGTTAATTTGGTAGCGACCATCGCATTATTATCTCGTAAAAAATTAAGTATAAATGAATGTGATGTTTTCACAAAATTCTTACTGTTTTCATTTAAATAGGTTGTTATCACTTTAAAATTATCTTTTTTAACATTATTTTTAAATCCACTTTTGATTTTATCTTCATTCGTATATAACATACTACCAATACTTTCTTCTGATAGTAAATTTTTCGAAACAATTTTACCCAAAACAACAGCTAAAACAGGTATTTGCTTTGGTAATATTCCCTGGAGCCATTTTATTCCAAATAGTGGTTTATAGGGTTTAAAGATAAAGTATATAGCCGCGACATTTGTGATATAACCTAGTAAAGCATAAATTGGAACAGTGTAATATAATGTTTTAAAATTAAATATCATTGGTTCATCAAAACTTATAAGTCCCAATACTAATCCTACAATCGCCCCTAAATAGGCACCTAGTACAGTAAGTGGTTTTAATTTTGATCCCATAAACTCTTGCATCATTTCAAGAATTTCATCATTACTTAAAGTCTTTATGTTATTTTCAACAACTCTCGCAATGTTACCTTCTAAAACATTACTTAAACCATTATCTAAATAATCCATAATTGAAGTAATAACATTTTCACTTAAATTATCAATTGAATTTACTTTTTCAAATAACTCATGCATTTTATAATCACTATTAGCTATAATCGCATTATTTAATGCATTCGTAATAACTTCTACTATAAATTCGCTTTTAAATTTAACTTCATTATTAGTTTGAATTAAACTGTTTAAATCATTATTTTCTAAGAATTTACTTAAATTTTTATAAACAACATCTAAAATTTGATCTTTGTTTTTATCTAAATTACGATTTATTTCATCTTGGACTTTGTTAGCATAATCATCCACTTTTTCCGGTAAAATGAAATGACTAATTGATAATTTCGTAATTCCATTTAAAGAATTACTAATTTTACTTCTAACAAACTTTAAAATGTCTTCATTATAAATAATTTGTTTAGTTAAAACCGATACGGTTAAATTATTAACAAATGTTTTTAAATTTATTTTAAATAAATCATTCACTGACTTATTTAAGAAATCAGCATGTTCTATATCTTTAGATAAATATTTTTCAACTAGGAACTTTAAGATACGATGAACTTGTGATGATATAATTTTCGAAGTTAAAATATTATTATTTTCAAGTTCTGAGATAATACTTGTAATGCTTTTTTGATGTAATATCTCAACGACTTGTTCACTAATTGTTTTTGATAAATCTTCAATATCTATTCCTTTTAACATCTCAACGATTTTATTGATAATATCATATTTTTGAGTAAAGTTTTCAATTAAAAACATTCTAATTGCGCCTAAGATTAATCGTTTAATTGTTTGTTGATCATAAATCGTTTGATCAATAGATTCTTCAATCAGTTTTTCAATCTCATTACTATTTTTTTGTACTAACACAATTAATTTATCTATAATTCCAGGAAGCTGATGTTCAAGGAATTTTTCTACTTCAACTCTAAGATCTCCTGAAAATAAATCTATGATTGGTTTATCGATTTTTTTAAGTGCGATGATTAATCCGTCACAAAATACTTCGATTGATTCTTTTGAATTTGGATTTTTTAAATATTCATTAAATAAATCATATAATTTTTCTAAACTTTGTTCATTTAAAAAATAGTTGATTTTTTTATCACCAATGTATTTTTCTAATGATTCTACAAATGTATCAAAATCTAAATCACGATATAATTTACTGATTAATGTTTGAATATCCCGATCATTCTTATAACGCATTTCATCAAAGATGTTATTTAATAATTCATTTAAATTATTAATAATTACATGATTGATTTCTGGTCCAATGATTTCATTTAATGAAACATCTTGATAATTTTTATATAATTCAGTGATTAATTTTACAATTATACGATCATTTTTTATAATACCAATGATTTCTTTGGTGAGAGCCATTGATAAATTATGAGCTTGTTCATTTGAAATTAAGTCACCTAAATCAATACTTTTACTTAAATCAACTAATGTAGTAGCTAAGTTTGTTTCTAAGTATTTTTTAAGAAACCCTATAATTTTATCTGTTGTTTCAGTAAAACCAGGTAATTCTTTTAACTTCACATTATTTGTATTTTTATAAATTGAGTCATTAAAGAAAGCTGCGACAGTTTTCGAAATAGCCTCTTTTACTTCCGGTTTATAAAATTGACTTTTTAACGTATTATGATTGATAATTTCTTTTTCAACTAATAAGGCGAGGTTTTTCTCTAAATCTTTTCTCGTTCTTACGATAACTCCACCTAATTTAAACTTCCCAATTCCATACTCTTTAAATAACATTTTAATAGCAACATCATTTGTTATATAGCCTGTCCATGCACCAGTCAAAATCATAATTAATAAAAATATCCATACATTTATATCCATGGGCATAACCCCCTTATTATTAAATTAATCTTTTTTAATATTATCACAAATTATTCAAATTTTCAACAAAGTATAACATCATTACCTTTTTTTACCACTAAATTTTTGTATAATGAGACCAATGTTTAGGAAATAACCTTAAATAATCATTTGTTAAATATCGATCATCGATTAAAAGTGCTACGCCTTTATCAGTTTCATCTCGAATCACTCGTCCTACAGCTTGTTGGATTTTATTGAATCCTGGATATACATAAGCATATTGATATCCCTTTTGGTATACTTTTTCGAAATAAGTTTTTAGTTCATTTCGAAAATCATCAAAAACAGGTAATCCGACGCCAACGATGACTACACCATTCAGCTTATCGCCTTTTAAGTCAATTCCTTCTGCAAATACCCCACCTAATACCGCAAAACCGACCATGTTTTTCTTTGTTTCATCAAATTTATTAATAAACTCATTTTTAGCTCTTTCAGACATTTCTCTGCTTTGCTTAATAATTTCCGCCTCAACTTCGGTAATTTTATTAAAAGTATGATAAACAAGTTCTAAATATTGATAAGATGGTAAATAAATTAAATACTTACCGCCTCTTTTAATAATTGCTTCGATTTGATATGCTATTTGATATTTCGTTAAATCACGGTCTTTATATTTTGTTGAGATGTGGTTATTTATAATTAAATGTAACTTTTCTTTTTCAAAAGGCGATTCTAAAACTAAACTAGATGCATTTTGATCTCCTCCCAGTAAAGAAATATAATAATCTATGGGATGTAGTGTTGCTGAGAAGAAGACACTTGCCTTTACATGATCGGTTTTCATTTTAATTAAATCTCTAGGATTTAAACAGACAATTTTATAATCGATATTTTCATTTATATTTTCAACCCAAACGATAAAATCATCGCTATAAAATTCTGATACCTTGATAAAGTTTACTAGTTCAAAGTAACTCGTTAATAATTCATCTGTAATTTCTAGATCTTTATCTCGACAGGAGTCAAAATATTTTTCAAGTCTAGATATTAAGTTTGCAACACTATCAAGAAGCCCTTCATCTAAATCAGAGTATTTCATCGCTTTTTTATCACTACTTGTTAGTAAGTTACCATATTGTGTTAATTTATCATAGATACTGTTACTTGTTTTAATAATCTCTTTTTCCTTATCCACTTGATCTAAAATATTGTTAATCAAATTAAAGTTAATCGAAATTGTATACATATTGCATACTCGGTCATACATATTATGTGCTTCATCGATTAATAACGTAAATCGTTCATTTTTTTCTTCAAAAAAACGACGTAAATAAACTCTGATATCAAATACATAATTGTAGTCACAAATGACCATATCAGCTACACTTGATAAAGCTAATTGATATTCAAATGGACATATTTGATGCTTTTTAGAATATTCAATAATACTTTCATAATACAAATCATCTTCATTTTGAAATATATCGATCACAGCATCATTGATCCGGTTAAAAAAACCTTTCGCAAATGGACAATCAATCGGGTTACATTTACAGACTTTATTGATGCAAATTTTCTCTTTCGCAGTTAAACTGATTGATTTAAACTTTAAATCACTATGTTTACGCATTAATGAAACGGCACCTCTAGCAACATCTTTAACGATTGATTTCGCAGTTAAATAAAAGATTTTATCTTCACCACTATGCATGGACTGAATCGCAGGATAAATTGTCCCTAAACTCTTACCAATTCCAGTAGGTGCACAAACAAACAAGTTATTATGTTTTTCAATTATTTCTAACACACTCTCAACTAACTTATTTTGTCCTTCACGAAATGGATAAGGGAATGAAAGATTAACTATACTAGCTAATTTATCACTTTGATGTTGATCAATAATACAAATATAATCCAAATATTTTCTTATCGTATCTAAATAAAATGTTTCTAAAGTTATATAATTAAATTCAAATGTAAAATATTTTTTAGCCATACTATATTTATTAACATAAAGTACCGAAATAGTTAATAACGAATCTTGATTTAAATTAAAATGCTTAAAAAGCATATAGCCATAAAACTTTGCTTGGGCTATATGCATTAAATTTAATTCTAAATGATCAAAACTACTCACAGTTTTAATTTCAATTATTTGATATTTATTTTCAATTTTTTCTAATATATCAATACGACCTTGTATAGTTACAAGATAATCATCAATTTCACATTCATGTTTTACATACACTTCTTTTTCTTCACTGTCATATTGTTTTTGAACCTCGATATGGACCATTGTCCCGTCTTTCATGTTGTTTTTCGCAACAAAAGCTGGCACAATATCACCTGAGGCAAAAACATAATCGACAATATCGTGTACTGATGCATTTAATAATTTCATTTTACCACCATTAATATCTTATCACATCATAACTATATTAAAAAGAATTATTCATCTATTTATTTTTAGATGGATTTTCTAACACTAAAACAAAATGATAACACAAAAGATTTCTAAGTACTAAACCTAGAAATCTTTTATAAAATTTATCTTGAATATTGATCGATAGCGTTTATTAAGTCACCTGTTTGATCTTGAGTAAATTCCCAAAAGAAAATACCACGTAAGTTATTATCTTTTACATAATTAACTTTGGCTTCAATTGATTGTGGATCATCATAACTAATAAATTTATCACCATTAAATACATAAGGAGATTTAGCTGTATCGTCCCAATATCTTGTATATCCACTACTTGGTATTAGGAGTTCATTTTTAATTTTTGTATATGTATACGTTAAACTATTAGCTCCTGTAAAGAATTTATCAAAGACATTATCAGGAGATACATTTATACCTGATGCTCCACGGCCATAAAATGCGGTACCAAGTAATAATTTACTAGCTGGTACGCCATTATTTATGAATCTTTCGATATATGTTGTAGCACCAACTTGTCCTGGAACTTTATTTGAGGTATACAGGTTTGCATGATGGCTCGTATTACGTCCACCTGTTACCCATTTTTCCATATCATATGTCATAACATTGATAAAATCTAAATATTTAATGATTTCTGTTAATTGAGTATTTTCGCCATTACTCATGAAAGCCCCGGCCGCAATCGATAAAATATATTCATCCCCCGTAGCTTGTTCAAGTACATTTAAATCTTCACGAATTTGTTTAAGTAACAGTGTGAAATTATATTTGTCGTCTGGACTAGCGGTAATAATACCTCCGGCTGTCGAAGTCGGATATTCCCAATCTAAATCGATACCATTCATTCCATATTTCTTTATGATCTCAATTGAGGTTTTCGCAAATTGTTTTCGGTGTTCGTCAGTTTCTGCTGCTTCTGAGAAGTAGTTAGCTCCCCACCCACCAATAGATAAAATAATTTTAAGGTGTGGATTGTTTTGTTTAAGTCTAGCGATATTATATGCCTTAGAAAAACTTTCTACAACCGTTCCTTCTTGATCACCTAAATGAGCGAAAGAATAATTAATATGAGTTAATTTGGCAAACTTTTCATCATCAGGATTCCAATTTGACCAGTCTGTTACATAGCCTAGCTTAATTAAAGCACCAACTTCTTCACCATCTAAATTAAGTTCTATTGTGTAAGCTGATTGGTCTTCTAGTTGCATGTCTATTGAATATTTGTCACTTAAATAACTAACTTCTGTAATACTACCTTTAAGATAATGAGTATACGCGATAGTATTGTTATTATCGATCACAAAATCTTCCGTAAATTTTGGTATAAAAAGGTAGGGTTTCTCATTATTTTGACCATATAACATTAAGACATTATCTTGAATCTTATAATTATTAAGTACTACATTAAAAGAACCCTCTGTAACTCCTGTCGTTACTTGCATTAATTCTCCTAGATTATTATAAATTAACAATAATAAAATATCTTCTTCATTAGTGACTACTTCTACTAATGTATCAGTAGTCTCTTCAATGAAAGTATCCTCAACATTTTTAAACACGATTTGTTGTTCATGAGTAGTTAAATTAACAATCATTTTATTACAATAATTAGAATCACCTTCGCTAAATAATACGTTAAGACGATTATTTACTTGATCATAATTCACACTATTAATAATCTTACCTGCTAAGAAACTAAAACTATACTCTTTAACATCGATTAATTTATTTTCATGATCAACTTTTTTAATTTTTATAACCGGTAGACCCGTTTTATATTCATAAACAAATAATAACCCATCCTGATAAGATACTTCTTCTTGATAGTCATAACTATTCACTAATTCATGATTATTATTGAGAATTAATACTTCAACCGAATCATTTTGATCAATTAGCGAAACAAAAGTATTAGTATTTGTATCATGATTTTCTGAAATAACTTTTCTTAACTCTAATTTTTCAGTACTTTGGTAATTAACTATTTCTTGGATTTCCTTAGTTAAGCTATTTATATTAGATTTCTGAATATTATTAAATGAAAGTTCAGAACCAGCTAATTCAGATATATCAAGTGAATATAAATTGTCAATTTGACTATTCATTTGCATAAAGTAGCCAACAGCATAATAAGGTTCATTACTATATAAATGATTATTAAGATTTATTACTGATATTCCATCAGAAATATTTACAAATTTGAAATCATTTACTTCAAGATAGTCATTGTTTAATTCTATATCATACAAATCATTTTCTAAATGTAATTCCATTAAGGAATCTACTACTGAAAAAGACTTCCAATTTTTAATACTGTTTAAAGTATATCCATTTATACTTTCACTAACATTATTGATTGTTGAGGTCATCGACTTATATAGTAATCCAACTTTATATCTATATACTTCAAAATCATTTATAGAATCATTACCTTTCATATAATCATTATATATAGCACCATATGTTGTATTACCATAAAAATACATGCTTTGATTAATTTCATTTGTTGTATTATCGAGTTTAATTAATTGATAATCATCTTCTAGATTATCAAGAGTTAATGTCATGTTTCCATTTAATTTATTGATTATATCAATTTCATTTGTTAATAAATTTAATGTAAAAGAAAATAATTTATTTTCTGCTTGTTCATAGACATTAATTGAAAAACTTTCTTCATTTGACTTAAATTCTACTATTACATTATTATTCAGATTATATTGATCTAATAAGTGATGATCACTACTTAATTGAACCTTAATAAGATTAGCATTAATAATAGAATCGGTAATTTCTATCTCAGATTCTATTACGGTTATATTACCCATTTTATTAAAATCATAAGACAGATCTTCATAAAAAATGACATTCTCTAATGTTTCGTTACCGAGGGTTTGAAAATCAATTACTAGGTCGTTAACAGTTTTAATATTTTTTAGAAATTCACTTTGTAGTGGTGTTGATGTAAACAATTTATGATATTCAGTAATCGAAAAATTAGCTGAATTTGTTATATCAGTACCACCATCTGTATTTACAGTTTGAATGAGATAGTTATTAATATCATAACTAAAGAGAGTAGAAGTAACTTCTATTACAGGCTTAGTTACTACAGTAGATGTAATTCCTTCTGTAGATTTTTGACATGCAGATACCATTATTAAAGTACAAAAGACTAATGTTATAAATAGTATTTTCTTCATACGATCCTCCCTAAACTTAACACAAACATTTTATTTTTTATACTAAATTATAACATATTGAAAGCGTTTTTTATATCCTTTTCTTAATAAAATGGAATAAATTTGCTAAAACAACATATAATAGTGAAAAAAATATTCTATAAAAAACCCCTTTAGTTTACTTGAAACTAAAGGGGTTTGATTATAAGAAGATTATTTACATTAAAAACCAAGCTAAAACAACAATAAAAAAACAAATGACAAATTTCCATACTGGAATTAGTTATGGAGATACACTGGTTCTAATACAATACATGATGGCTACTAATGCTAACATAATAGGCACTACTCCACCAAATGAAAATATTGGTATTAAAAATGAAAAAAATACGAAAATCCAAATCCAAATAGGCACTAATCAAATGGTCTGTATCGTTCTTTACTATCTAAAAAATAGCCATCTACAGCTAAATCGACTTTTCTACCCATGATTTGCAGCCGTAGTTCTTTATTACCTAACAATATTGGTACATCAATTCCTGCAATTTGCGCATACATGTTGGTTTGTAGTTTATCCTTTCACCATTTACTGTTAAGTAATGTGTGCCTAAAAGTGCATTAAACTTTATTTTTACTTCATAACTTTTTTCTTCTACAGTAACATCCCACTTTTTTATCATCATGAACCTACTTTCATTTACCTTTATCTTTTATTATAAATGAAACAAAAACGATGTCAATAAATAAAAAAAGTGTAAGAAATCTTAAACTTTAGATTAAGAAACTTACACTTAAAAATTTATTTTCTATTTTTTTAATTCTTCTTCTATATCCTCATCATTAGCATCTTCATCAATTATTTCATCATCTAGGACATCAAAGCGATCCTCACCTAAATCATCAGAGAACTCGGTCGTATTTGGATTAATTTGATTAGGGAAAATAGTATTGTTTACACCCATATTAGTCCAAATCATATCTACATCATTATCGTTATCATCATTAATTACATCATCTAAATCATCATTTACATCTAAATCTTCACCGAATTCACTATGATAAGGTTGTCCTCGATACACATTATATGACTCATCATCGTTATCACGATAACTTCTATATAAATCAGTCATAAAAACAGTTAAGAGTAAAAGTATAATGATACCTAATATTAAGTATCCCATATTATTCACCTTTTTCTTTCTTAAATTTAATCATTTGTGATTTTTTAAAAAATAGCTTTTTTATCTTATAATTATCATTTTCAAATGCTTTTATAACATAAATTAGCAGTAATGATATTAATGTTCCGATTACTAAATAAATTGTAGTCATCATATCACCTAATATTATTTTTTTACATTTCGACATATTTATACAAAAAAAACTTACTGATAGTCAGTAAGTTTTATAAATTTATTGAGTTAAATTAAATCACGGCTATATTTACATTCTTTATTTTCACAAATATTTTTTTCACCTGTTGTTGATAAGATATTGCCACAATTTGGACAATTTTCTTTAATGGGTTTATTAACAACAATAAATTTACATTTTGGATAATTACTACAAGCATAAAACTTTTTACCTTTAAGTTTGCCTTTTTTCGTTATTCTTTCAACAAAATGACCTTCATTACATTTAGGACATATTACATCTAAAATTTCGACTCTTTCTTCGTTAGCTTTATCCTTTTTAATATAACGACAATCTGGATATCCACTACAACCGATAAATTCACCATAACGTCCACGGCGAATAACTAAAGATTTGGCACATAATGGACAGGTCTCATCGATTATTTTTGGAGGAATTTTCTCCATGTTTTGATTTGCATTTTCAAGAAGTGGTACAAATACGTCATAGAACTTATAAAGTTCTTCATACCAAACTTTTTCGCCTTGAGCGATTGAATCAAGATTTTCTTCCATTTGTGCTGTATAGGATACGTTGATAATATTATTAAAGAACTCTTGTAATTTATCTGATGTAATAATTCCTTGTTCAGTAGGAACAAATTTCTTGTCTTGTAAGGAAACATAGGCACGTTCTTTTAATACTTCCATCGTTTGAGCATATGTCGATGGTCTTCCAATACCTAATTCTTCCATTTCTTTAATTAATTTAGCTTCATTAAATCGACTAGGTGGTTGAGTAAAATGTTGTACCTTATCTATTGAAACTAAATCAACTTTTTCTTCTACAGTCAATTTTGGAAGAATATTATTTTTTGTATCTTCATATTCATTAAAAACTTTTAAATAACCATCAAAAATAATCTCTTGGCCATTTGCTTTAAATGAATAATCATTATTATTGATAATGACTGTTGTTTGATTCACTTTAGCTGGATTCATAAGAGAGGCAAGTGCTCTCGCATAAATTAATTTATATAATTTATAAGCATCAGCAGTTAAATATTTTTTCAAACTTTCTGGAGTACGACTAATATCGGTCGGTCTAATCGCTTCATGTGCATCTTGTGCATTTTTATTTTTCTTAAATTTAGGATCATCACCGACATATTGATTACCAAAATTGTTTTTGATAAAATCATGTGTATCTTTAATAAACTCTTCTGCATAACGGACTGAGTCTGTTCGCATATAGGTAATTAATCCTACTGGATTATTATTGATATCGATACCTTCATAAAGTTTTTGAGCGACTCCCATTGTTTTTTTAGCATTATAATTTAATTTAGCTGAAGCTTCCTGTTGGAGTGTTGAAGTAATAAATGGTGGTTTGGGGTTTTTTAATCTTTCTTTTTTCTCAATATGGGAAACAAGATAATCATTTCCTAGTGCATTGAGAATGTTATTAGCTTCTTCTTCACTTTTTATTTCTATATTTTGATTGTTATTCGCAAACAAGTTCGCTTCAAATTGATTCGCTTTATGCGAAAAGACTGCATCTATTGTATAATATTCTTCTTGAACAAAAGCTTGTACTTCTTTTTCTCGATCAACAATTAATTTAAGTGCAACCGATTGTACTCTTCCTGCTGATTTTGATTTAATTTTTGATTGGAGTAATTTTGATAATTTAAAACCAATAATACGATCTAATATGCGTCGAGATTCTTGTGATCTAACTAAGTCATTATTTATATCACGTGGATTTTTAATCGCGTTTACAATCGCATTTTTTGTAATCTCATGAAAAACAATCCGATAAACTTTCTTATCTTTTGCTTTTTCTAAGTTTAAAACATCAAACAAATGCCAACTAATAGCTTCACCTTCACGGTCAGGGTCGGTAGCTAAATAGATTTCTTCAGCGTTTGCTGCTGCTTTTTTTAGTTCTGTAATTACTTTTTTCTTTCCAGTTATAACGGTATATTTAGGCTCAAAATTATGTTCAATGTCAACTCCAAGACCACCTGGTCCTGTTTTAGCCAAATCTCTAATATGACCAACAGATGATAATACTCTATAGTCTTCGCCTAAATATTTTTCAATTGTATGTGCTTTAGCTGGAGATTCTACGATTACTAATTTTTTCCCCATTTAACTTCACCTTAATCTTTTAATTTCTTTCTATTATAAAGTAAATGAATAAGATTGCAAGTACTAAAGTTTAAAATTTACTAAAATATCATTTATTGATGTAATTAGTATTGCACCCTGTTTAATCAAGTTATTCGTACCCACGCTATTTAATTCAAATATTTCATTGGGTACAACAAATACATCTTTACCTTGATCTAATGCATAATCACAAGTTATAAGCGTCCCGCTTTTTTCTTTAGCCTCAATAACTAAGACGCCACTTGACAAGCCACTAACAATCCGATTTCTAAATGGAAAGTGGGTTTTCGAAGGAATAACATTTGGTGGGTATTCACTAACTAATAAATGATTATTAGCAATATTTTGTGCTAATTCTTTATTTTCTTTTGGATAAATATGATCAAATCCAGATCCTAAAATTGCGATTGTTTTGCCATTACTTTTAATACATTCTCGATGGGCAATTGAATCTATACCATAGGCTAACCCACTTATAATCACAAACTTATTTTTAATTAGTTCTGGTATAATATACTGTGTAACTTTTTCACCATACTTCGTATTATTTCGAGAACCAATGACTGCGAGTGATAATTTATTTATTAAATCATAATCACCTTGGTAAAATAATACTAAAGGCGGCATAAAGATATTTTCAAGTTTTTTAGGATAATCATAATCAACAATTGTAACGTATTTAATATTTTTTGAATACAAATCATATTTTATTTGATTTAGATTTAATTTACAATAAAAATCATAATTATTTTTCAAAACTTTTTGAAGTATCTTATTATCAATATTTCCATATTGATATATTTCATGTAAAATTTTATAAATTTCATTCACTTCAAGTTCTAAATAATGAAGTTTTAATAATACATCCTTGATATTATTCATTTTGTCACCTCATTATTTATATACGATGTTCTTTCAAGATTTTATAAATTAAATAAATTAATTTGTTTTTCAACCAGAGATTTTACCGGTTCAAACGTTTTGCGATGGATTGGTGTAATCCCAAATTCATTAATCGCTTCCATATGTTGTTTTGTTCCATATCCTGCATTTTGTGAGAAATGATAGTTAGGATATAATTCATCTAACTTTTGCATATAATGGTCTCGTGTTACTTTCGCTAACACACTAGCAGCAGCGATCGTAACACTCAATGTGTCTCCTTTAATTATACTTGATTGTGGGATATCTAGATCTAATTTCATCGCATCAATTAATAAATGCATAGGTTTAGGGTTAAGCTGTGTTACTGCTCTTTTCATAGCGATTTTTGTACATTCGTAAATATTATATTGATCAATTTCTTCGACAGATGCAAATCCTATTCCGTAACTAATCGCATGCTTAACAATCTCTTGATAGAAATATTCGCGTTTCTTACTTGATAATTGTTTAGAATCATTTAGTCCTGGTAAATAGTAATCATTGGGTAAGATGACTGCTGCTGCCACAACAGGACCTGCAATTGGTCCACGTCCTGCTTCATCGATTCCTGCGATGACATTTACATGACGATTAATTAAATCGTTCTCAAATGCACTCATCTCGAGATATTTACAGTATGCTTGATATTCTTTTTGATCTTTTTTTTCATTGTTATTGTTTATGATTTTGTCAATTAATTCATTCAAATATACATTATTTTGTATCATAATTCCACCTATTTCTTGCGCATAAGTCACATTATAACATAATTAGACAACACTGTAAATAAAACAAATCTTGCATATTTGAAGTCATTTACATATAATAATAAATAGGAATATATTTTCAGGAAGGTGATAAAAATGACTAAAGAAACTTATATAATTGAACTTCGCAAAAGACTATCACTTCTTCAAGAGGAAGAAGTAGATAATATCATTCAAGAATATTTAGAGTATATTAGACAAAAGGTAACTTCTGGAATTTCTGAAGGATTAGCTATAGAACAAATGGGAAATGTTAACAATGTAGCGAAAGAAATTTTAAAATCTTATAAAATCTCAGATCGATATATTAAATTATTTATTGGTAAAGAAAAAGTCATAGATGATCTTGGTGAATTCGCTAATAAAGTTCAAGAAACTTCAACGACTATTTTTCATCGTATTGAAGACAAATTAAGTGATATTTCTAAAAATACTTCAAGTGTCGCTAAAAATGCTCTTAAAGAAACTGTTAAATATGGTGGAAATCGTATCAATGATGTTAAAACCATCTTCAAGAAAAGTGAAAATACCCAAGATACTAAAAGCCAAGATGAAAATGATCATACAAATAAATGAAAAAAAACGTAAGAATCTGAACTTCTCTCTGTCAAGTGGACAGTGTAAAAAATTAAATTATTTTAGTTTTTTGGCTTGATTTCGATATCATTCGGAGTCAAGCCATTTTACTTTTCTTGAAATCTTTCATTTCTAGTTTTCTATCACGTTAAACACATTCACGGCGTTTAACCATTTACTAATTGTTCCTTCATGTACTCCTAAATTTTAGCTATTTTGCTTAATGACATATAACCATCAATAATTCTTTAATTACTTACTAAATTTAGCTTTTCTTCCCATAAGAAAAGATCCCCTCTAGTATTAAGTACATTTTACTTTTCTGTACTGTCTACTTTAAGGGGATCATACCAAAATTATTAGGGTTTTTTTTATTTTATTCTTTAGCCATTTCAATTAATAATACATGACTGGTTTCATTTGCCTTAATCGTAAGTTTTTCTTCTATTATTTCAAGTGCGTCTTTTTGATTTAAAATTATACCATTGATCTCCGCTTTTCCTTCAAGTAGAACTAAATACGCTTGTCTTCCACTTTCAACCTTAAACTCACTTACATTATCTTTATCAATATATGTAGAATAGATATTTGCATCTTGATTTATTTTAATCGGTGCATTTCCTGCTTTATTTGAAACCATATGGAGCCATTTATTTACTCTATCGCTAAATTCAAAACGATAATCACCATAGTTAGGTTTATAACCACTTTGATCAGGTAATATCCATAATTGAATTAACCTAAGCGGTTTATCACTATTATTTTCTTCACTATGAGTAACGCCCGTACCAGCGCTCATATATTGCACATGTCCTCTATTTATTGTACTACTATTTCCCATACTATCTTGATGAGTGAGTAATCCATCAATCACATAAGTGATTATTTCCATATTATCGTGTGGATGTGTATCAAAACCAGATTCACCCGTAATGAGGTCATCATTTAATACTCTTAGCACACCAAAATTCATGTTTTTAGGATTATAGTAATTCGAAAATGAGAAATGGTATAATGTATTTAACCAACCATAATTTCCTTTACCCATTTTTTTTGAATCTATTTTTCTAAACATTTTAACACTTCCTTGACTTTATTATATTTTATTTTTTGTTTAAGTTAAAATGTTATGCTTTAATAAAACAATCCCTACAGCTAGTAGGGATGTTTTAAAACGATATTATTTTTCTAAACATTGAAAACCAAGGAAATCTTTTTCTTGGATAAAGCTATCTGTATTTTTAAATTTTCTTAAATGGAGATACATTACAAAATCATCGCTTGTTACAACAAGTACAAAACTAAATGATATCGCAATAAAAAAGTTAAAGAATATAGTTGAAATAATTGTAGCTATAATAAAAATTAAATATGGAAAACTAAAAAGTACCTTTGCTTGTTTAATGGACAATTTTTCACCACTATATAAAAAAAACATATGATCTTTAATTATCATCTTAATCGAACTAACACCATAGATCTTATAGATCACAAATTTAATTAATTCATGAACAATGATACTAGAGATAAAAATAACTAAAAATACAATTAATCCAACTAAAATTGTTCCATAATCGTTCCATGAAAAGAACTCATTCATAAGCTGAATTTTAATATAGTATATTAAATATAATATTGGAAATAAAATAAACAAGCATAAAACATTAAAAAGTAAACCATTAATTTTTACTTTATGAATTTTTTCATCTACCATAGTAACCCTCCTATTATATCCTAATTATACCATAAATTTTATCTCAATAAAGAAAAAAGAGCAATATGCTCCTTAATTATTTTCGGTGATATCTTGAGGTAATTCAAAAGTTAAACGACCTAATTTATCATTTCTAATTTCAAATAAAATGATATCGTAAACTTTATCATAATTAATTCGTCCACCGCTTACTAAACAACCGCGATTTTTGCCAATCATATCTAAAATTTCAGTATTATCTTCTGGTAAATCAGATAATTTATAACGTTCTTTAAAACCTTCAGGATAATTTTGTTTTAAAAAATCAACCGCGTAAAGTGCTATTTCATCTAAATTCAAAATATTGTCTTTAATAGCCCCAGTTACAGCTAATCTTAAACCCACTTTTTGATCTTCAAATTTTGGCCATAATACTCCTGGTGTATCAAGTAACATCATTTCATCTCTTACATTAATCCATTGTAAATTCTTCGTAACACCTGGTTTATCTCCAGTTTGTGCTGCTTTTCTTTTCGCTAGTGAATTTATTAAAGTTGATTTCCCTACATTTGGAATACCGATAATCATAGCTTTAATAGGGCGTTCTTTTAAACCTTTTTGTTGTTCTTTTAAAAAGACATCTTTTAAGATTTCTTTTGATTTGATCGTGATTTGATTCATATTAAAATTCGTAACCGCATCAATTGCGATTGCTTCAAGATTTTGAGCCTTATAATAGGCAATCCATTCTTGTGTTTTTCTAGGGTCTGCCATATCAGCCTTATTTAAGATAATTAAACGTGGCTTTTTATTAATAATGGTATCAACCTTGGGATTACTCGAAGAGTAAGGTATTCGACAATCACGTAATTCTAATACGATATCGACGAATTTTAATTTTTCATCAACTTGCCTTAAAGCTTTAGCCATGTGTCCTGGAAACCATTGTACTGTCATTCTATCACCTAATCATTATTTATTTTTCCAAACCGCTTAAATGGGTATAGTACAAACTTTGCTTCACCAATAAATCGATCTGCATTTATTAATCCTAGTTCTGTACTATCATTACTAAAAGGTCGATTATCACCTAATACTAAATAATAACCTTCTGGAACTTGAATTTTACCGTTAATATTACACTCTAGAGTTTTTTCAGTATACAAGCTTATTTTTTCGAAACACTTTTCTTCTAATGTAAAATCCGGGGTGAATGTATTACTAAACGAAAAATTACTTTTTCCAAAATCTAAATAGGGTTCTTCATAATTTTCACCATTAATATATAATTGATCATCAGACATTTGAACATAATCACCAGGTAGACCAATTAAACGCTTTATATAATAATCAGTATCTGGAGCTTCAAAAACAACGACATCAAAACGTTCAAATGTCCCTAACCTTGATAAAAAGACAACATCTTTATTTTGAAGATTAGGATTCATTGAAGCCCCATCGACTGTTACGGGTGTAAATAAATAGCGATGAGTCACTTGAGCTACCACAAACGCAACAACTATCAAAATAATGTAACTTAATACTTCTTTTAAAAAAGGTTTGTTCTGTTTATGATCTACTTCAACTTCTGCAGTTTCAGTCGAATCAATTATTTTAAACCCATCTTCAGTTTTATTTTCAAGGTTTTCTTCATTATTATTCATCATAATCACTCTTTCTCTTAGTTTACTTTATTATTATGTAACAAAATGATTTTATTTACTTATTTTCAATTCCTAATTATAACATTATATTGACAAATTTTGTATATGCTTTAGTAAAAAGAAATAAATAAACTCACTTTAGCTGTATTTTATTTACACTATTTGATTGGTGGATAAAAACGCATCTGGATATATTGTTTTACCTTCTAGATAAAGAGTGAACAGTTAAAATTAAACTGACAAATCGGATAAATACAAAATTAAAAAATCACACTTAAAGATAAAATTAATTACTATATTTTTTAATTACGCTGATTCGCGTTTCTTTTAAGTTGGTAATATCACATTCAAGTATATGTAAATGTAGACATAACTTCTTCACAATTAAATCTATATTGTTTACGGATACTTTATCTTCAATCGTTTCTAAAGCATTAAGATATAATGATCTTCGATAAATTATTCGTTTATTTATTAAACTTAGCATACTCGTTAATTCCCTAATTAAGTCTTCAAGAATGATATTTTTTAGGTTATTAATAAATAGTTCCTTATGTACACCATATATTTCACAAACTTCATATTGACTTTTGTTTTTAAAATTGATCAAGTCACAAAGCTTTAATGCTTCATTTATATTAGACATTTCATGGATATTATCTACTATTTCTTCGCTTAGAGGTCTTGTGACTTGATCTAAATTGACATCATTACTTAAGATTTGTTCGTTAATTATTAATTCCTGGGCAATAGTATCTTTTTTATATAAATCAAGTTGTCTTTCGATATCACTGATATCATTGATTAAGTTGATCATTTTACGCTTATAATGTTTAAGGCTATGAATTAATTCATTTAATTTTGCTTTCTCATCTTTTATAATTTTCTTTTTCTTTCTACTTATAAAAATACTTTTCAATAACCTATCTAATTGAAATAAGCGATTATTAATATTTTCTTGTAATATTTCTTTAAAATATTGTGTAACTTCAATTTGGTAAAAAAGTTTACTATAAGCATTTCTTAAATCTTCATTATTACTTAACATACAATCATTCCCATCTTTTTATTTCTATTATTCCTTAAATTAATAAAAATAAACCAAAATATGGAAATAATATATAAAATAAAATGAAAAAAAGACCCTTTAAAAGAGTCTTTTTATACACATTATCTAATTTCTTTGATACGTGCAGCTTTAGCTGATAAGCCACGAATGTAGAATAACTTAGCTCTACGTACTTTACCTTTACGAGTCACTTCAATCTTATTGATTATTGGTGAATGTAATGGGAATATACGTTCTACACCTACACCATAAGAGACCTTACGTACAGTGAACATTTCACTGATACCACCGCCACGGCGAGAAATTACTAATCCTTCAAATATTTGAAGACGTTCACGGTCTCCTTCTTTGATAAGTATAGAAATTTTTACATTATCACCAGGACGAAACTCAGGAAGATCGTTTTTCAAATATTCTTTTGTAACTTCGTTTATTAATTGTTGGCTCATAGTCTCACACTCCTTCTATCCAATGTTCTTAAGATAATTAGACGTTTTTTTTGTCTTATCCCAGCGGAACATGGTGATTTGATTAATAATTATTACATTATTAACCGCAGTATATATTATCATATTTCTCATTCTTTTTCAACTGTTTTTTGTTCTTCCGTGATAATTTCTTTAAAAAGTTTACTTTCTTGTTTATTTAATTGGTATTTTGATAATAAATCGGGTCTTCGTTTATAAGTAATACGTATTGATTCTTTTAAACGATATGTTTCAATTTCTTTATGATTACCAGACATTAATACATCTGGAACTTTCATCCCCATATATTCAGCAGGTCTTGTATATTGAGGATATTCTAGTAGCTTGGTAGAAAAAGAATCATTTATGTGTGAATCTGCTTTATTTAAAACATCTGGTACTAATCGACTAACCGCATCGACAATAATTAATGCGGCTAGTTCTCCGCCTGTAAGCACGTAATCACCAATTGAGATTTCTTCGTCAACTAAATATTCACTTACCCGTTCATCGATTCCTTCGTAATGACCACAGATGATGATTAAATGTTCTTCATGAGCTAAATTTTCTGCTTTTTCTTGATTAAAGGTAACCCCTCTAGGGCTCGTTAAAAGTACTTTCGTATTCACCGATTTATTAATAGCTTGTAAGCAATCATAAATAGGTTGAACGGAAATAAGCATGCCAGCTCCCCCACCAAAAATATAATCGTCTACTTTTTTGTGTTTATTCGTTGAGTATTCCCTGAAATTTATCACGTTGATTTCAACTTTGCCACTTTCAATCGCCCTACCAATAATTGACTCTTTAATAACCGAATGTATTAAATCCGGAAATAAAGTTAATATATCGATTCTCATTCTTTATCCTGATCCCCTAAAATACCTTCAACTAAATGAATCATAATTTTTTGGGCATCTAAATCTACTTCTTCAATAAAATCATCAACAAAAGGGATCATAATTTCTTTGTTAGTTTCATCTTCAATAATTAAAATATCACTCGCACCATAATTAACAATGTCTTTAACAATTCCGAGTTTCGTTTCATTACTGTAAGCAACGCAGCCAATAAGTTCGTGGTAATAAAACTCATCTTCTTCTAAATCTTCAAGTTGTGAATGAGGAACATAGACTTTACATTTTGAAAATGGTTCTACCGCATTGATATCATTGTAATTTTCAAAACATACTAAATCAAAATCTTTGTGGGCACGATATGATTTAATCTGAACTTGTATCTTTTCGTTATTCTTTTCAATATAAAGTGTATTGCCTTTTGCATATCTTTCAGCTTTAAAGTCAGTAGTTGATAAGATTTTAACTTCACCCTTTAGTGCGTGAGGTCCAATAATTGTACCTATAACAAAATATTCTTCCATAAAAATTTCCTTTCATTTTATATTACTTTATAAATATACCTTATTAATATTTATATTTCAATAAAAACAAGTGATAAATATATTTTATACTACAAATTAATATTTTACACATAATAAGTAAAAAAGGAGGAAAGAAATGACGATAATAAATAAAATATTGAACATGGTAGGAAACGTGACAGATAAACGCGAATTAATTACTGAAGAAATCATGTTAATGAAATTTACAATTGTCAATGCATGTGTTGTTGGTAATAAAGAAGACATTAAAGAAAATTTTGTTTTGGTTGACACTGGTTTAGAGGATTCAGCTAAATATATTAAAGAAAGTGTTTATAATCACTTGGGTAAAAAACCAAAAGCAATTATTCTTACTCATGGTCACTTTGATCACATTGGTTCTGTCAAAGCGTTACAAGAAAAATGGAATATCCCTGTTTACGCCCATAAGCTAGAAATACCCTATTTAACAGGAGAGAAAGACTATCCTGTTCCTGACCCAAGTGTAGATAGTGGATTAGTCGCTAAAATGTCACCAGGATTTCCTCATCTAGGTATAAACATAAAAGTAGAACCATTACCAGATGATTATACTATTCCTTTTATGCCTAATTGGCTTTATATTCATACACCAGGTCACACGGAAGGTCATATAAGTTTATTTAACACTGAAGAAAAGATCCTAATCGCAGGAGATGCCTTTACGACATTAAAACAAGAATCACTCTTCTCTGTTCTAACTCAAAAAGAAGAAGTGAATGGACCACCTAAATATTTAACTACTGACTTTGAAACTGCTTTAAAATCCATTAAAAAGTTACAAGACTTACATCCAAATCTCGCAATCTTAAGTCATGGAAACCCAATTAGTGGTAAAGAATTACAGGAACATTTAAATATGTTAGTTGCTAACTTCAATGAAATTGCTGTACCTAATGAAAGTAGATATTCAAAATAAGGAAAATAACTATATCATGCACATTGTATGATATAGTTATTTTATATTAACTTCATTCTAATTTATTAAGAATAAGTATTTGGTTTACTAATAAAAAAAGTCTTCTATTAAAACTAAATATTTTAAATTCTTAATTGTTGTAATTTTTACATATCAAAAATATATTATGTAAAAACTATATTGTTAACTTATTCCTAAATTACTTCTAAATAAATAATATTAAAGCAATAAAAAACCTAACATTTAAATTACTAAATGTTAGGTATACTTTAAAAATGATCGATATTTATCCGAATCTTAAATTTATTTTTCATTGCCGCTGCATAACAAATTGTTCTTACTGCTTGAGCTATACTTCCATTTCGTCCAATTACCCGGCCAATATCTGCCTGACTAACCATTACTTCATAAACAACAAATCCATCTACGTCTTTTTCAAATTCTTTAACGATTACTTCATCTATGTTTTCAACTAATGGTTCGATTAGCGTTTTAATCAAATTTTCCATTGACATAATTATTTACCTTGTCTTTGGTTATGGAATTTTTCCATGATACCTTGTTTTGATAACAATGAACGAACTGTATCAGTTGGTTGAGCACCATTACTTAACCATTTTAATGCAGATTCTTCATTAATTTTTATTTCTGCTGGTTGAGTAACAGGGTTGTAAGTACCTAATATTTCAATAAATCTTCCATCACGTGGAAATCTACTATCAGCAGCAACTATACGATAGAAAGGACGTTTTTTTGATCCTAAACGTTGTATACGTAATTTAACAGCCATTTTTTCTTTCCTCCTTTATGTGTTAAGTGTTTTTACTTGACAGTAATTATTATATCACTATTTTCTGTTTAGTCAATAAAAAAAAGCAGATTTTTTAAAAATCCACCTTTTAAATTTTAAAAGCGTACTCTTCTACTTCAGTAAGAGACACTTCTACTTTAGTTACACCGTTAATTTGTTTAATATTTTCGATAATTGATTTCGCATTTTTCTCATCGACATACAAATAGGCATAACATAATTTTTTTGATTGATAAATAAGATTACCCAAGATTGATACTTTTTTTAAACAATTGGGATTATTATAGTATATGATTAATAATTTTCTTGCTACTTCCATGTTACCACCTTATTCTATAAATTTAATGCTAGTTTTTCCGTGTTTTTCTTTTATGTTAACTACACCTTTTAAACTTGTTTCAATTTGATAATTAATGATATCTAATTGTTTTTCTGCTTCTTTATATTTTTTAAACAATTCATTTTTCATAAGTTTTATTTTGACTTCTTGGTAATCAGCATTTATCTTTTCTATTCCAGGGTAATATCTACCATATTTATTAGCTTCTTCAAATATACTTTTTCTTTTATTAAATTCTTCTAGAATATTAGTTAATACTTCATCATTTTGAATCATTTTTTCATATTTCAGATAATCTTTATAAACATCACTTTCTTTAATTGCTAAAGCTAATTCATAGGCTTTTTGAATAATTTTTGTATTTTCCATTTTTTCACCATCTTATTCTTATATTATATATTATACAATAGGTTTATTAACTAGTAAATATATGATTAACTACGTTTCATATAATCATTTAATAAAGTTAATATTTCTACTTGATTTTTAAAGCGATCCACTTTATGTTGTAGAGTTATTTGTAACTCATCTTTCGCAATTTTATTGAATTGAGTAAAGCGATCTGGATGACGGTTTAATATTTTATACCACTCTGGGTGGGTTCTTATATAAAACAAGATTTCTTGTTTTTTATAAATTTGTTCAGTTATTTCTTTAGTCATCGTAATCATCAAAACGTCTGAATAATGGATCGACTCTTCTACGTTGTGGTCCCGCTATTTGACTTTGATTTTTTGAGCCACCATTAAAAGCAGATATTATACCAGCTACTTTAGAAACTGTTCCGATCATCTTCGTGATATCATCAGGATTGACTTTTTTTACATAATTTAACGCCGTTTTTAAAAATTCACTACTTTCAGTCGATTCAGTTTTAGCTGATTCTTTACTTTCTTCTTTATAATTATCCCAAGACCCGTCATCTCCAAGAATTGACCATTCTTCGTAAATTGATTGCCACGTTCTTTTTCTATCTCTTACTTCATATCTAAGCTTTGGGTATTTTTTCGCAAAAGCTTTAAATTCATCTATTGAACTAGACATAGTATCCCTCCTATTACTATACTAATAATACAATAAGCAATTTTATAAAAAATGTGCTATATTTTATAAAAGATAATTTAATTAAATTTATTTTTTAAAAGCAATTATCTAGGCTAATACATATATTAGGATAGACAATTAAATGGAGGTAAATATGTATCGTTATGATGATTATTATTATGACTTCGGAAAAGGCTATTTATTTGCCTTAATATTAGTATTATTTATTTTATTATGTATTATCAGTTCAACAATATGTACTAAATCCTTAAAATAATAAAGTAGTTTTTTTTATTTTTAGACAAAAGCACACTCTAACTTCATTAAATTTCATATATTATCAGTGACTTCAACAGTTAAGGAGGGGTGTTTTTATGTATTATGGTGGTAACCAAGCTACTCAAGGATACGGTGTTCCTTCATACGGTTACGGATGTTGTGAACCTGTTAATTACTGCTGTCAACAAGGCAATAATAGTTTTGCTTTAATATTAGTATTATTCATCTTATTAGTTATAATTGGATGTACATGTTTTAAATTCTAGTGTAATTGAAGGGGTAAGTAATTTTACCTCTTCTATTAATTAATTTAGGCTTTAGCACATACTCATTAAAAACAGATTCATATAATAAAATTGAAACTTAATAAAGGAGGAAATATCATGACAGGTGGTTATCAACAACAAGGTTCTAATTTTGCTTTTATTCTAGTATTATTTATTTTATTAGTAATTATCGGATGTGTATGCTACTCTTAATTAAAGCATTTTAATTCAATCCATACTATAGAAGAAATAATTCTAACAAGGAGGGGTAAATTATGTATTACGGTTCAGCAGGATATGGTTACGGTGCTGGAGATGCTAATTTCAGTAATAATTGCTGCTACAATAATAGAGGAAACAGTTTTGCTCTAGTCTTAGTATTATTCATTCTCTTAGTTCTCATTGGATGCACATGTATAGGCTAATATAAAAATTAAGCTGGGAAGCAAGTTTGCTTCCTTTTCTTTTTATAAATAATTTGCTATAATATAGATATACTTTTAATGGAGGTGTATTTATAAAGTGTTAACAATGAAAGATATCATCCGTGAAGGACATGAGGCATTAAATAAGGTAGCTGAAGAAGTACAAATACCATTGTCTGATGAAGATAGAAATACATTATTTTTAATGTTAGAATACATTAGAAATTCACAAGATGAAGAAATAGCAACTAAATATCAACTACGTCCTAGTGTTGGAATTGCAGCTCCACAAATCAACATCTTAAAACGAATGATTGCGATATACACTACTGATGAAAAAAATGAAGTTTTATATAATTTAATGCTCGTTAATCCGAAAATTATTAGTCATTCTGAAGAAATGACCTTTCTACAACAAGGTGAAGGTTGTTTATCAGTTGACAGGGAAGTACCGGGTTATGTATTTAGATATAAAAAAATTACAGTTCAAGGATATCAGTTAAATGAAAATGGAGATTTACTAAAAGTCAAATTAAGATTAAAAGGCTATGTTGCGATTGTCGTACAACATGAAATCGATCATTTACATGGTATTTTATTTACTGAGAGAATTGATAAAGCAAATCCTTATAAAGTATCAGAAAATTTAAATCCAATCATTTTTGAATAAATGTAGTTATCTAATGTAGATACTACATTTTTTATTTTCATGATAAATATCCATAATGAAAGTGCCCTTTTTCTAATTATATGGTCAACAATCTCTTTATCTAGGAACTTTTATCAGTGTTATTCGTATTATACATTGAATAAAAAAGGAGTGTTAATTATGGAAAAACAATATTTTTATTCTTCTGATAATTTTATTCCACAACAAATGGGAATGTGTTCGAACCCTTCATTACAAAACAAATATTCAGATTGTTTATATCCAATGCAACCAATGATGCCTCAACCTCAATGTATGCCACAAACACAATTTGATGTGTATAAAGCTTTTAATATTCCAACACAACAAACTATGTATGGATTTAATCCACAAATGATGTATCAAATGAAGGCACCTGTTAGTATGGAAAGCATGTTTTTAATGCAACAACAACCTGAATTAAGAAAAGGTGAAGAACAAATAAAACTCCCACCAGTTATTCCACCTAAACCATTTCCATTACCTGAAATAAAACCTCAACCACTTCCGGTAATGCCACAACTGCCGGTTATAAAACCCGTACCAGTTATACCACAAATGCAACCAAAGCAAATGATGATTTCCATTAAAAAGACACAAGCACAATTTCAACCTCAACCATTTCCACAACAAATGGTTTGTCCAGTAGAACAATGCATGCCTATGCCTTGTTTACCTTGTATTCCTATGCCTTGTGAACATTTTATGTTACCAAAACAATTTATGCCTTGTGTTCAACAACCATTCTGTTTTGACTGCTATCCACAACCTAATGAATGTATGTATGGTATGAATCCTTATATGGGTCAACAACAAATGCCATTCGGAATGTTTCCATTTGAAGAAGAATAACCAAATATTATAGATAAAATCCCTACTTTATAGTTAAAGTAGGGATTTAGTTTTTTAATTAATCGGTGTTAAGCTATTTTCATATAAAGTATTTATTATTTTTGCAACCTTTTCATTTGGCTGTAGTTCATATGATTTTTCATAATAATTTAATGCCAAATTATTAAGAAGTAAATTTTTTCGGTAAATTTCTCCGATAATATAATATAAATATGCTATATCATTAGTCGTTAATGCATCTTTATTTACTTTATTTAAATATTCAATAGCAGATTCATAATCTTGATAATAATTAGCATATATTTCAGCAATCACAAAATATATATAGAAATAATCACTACTGATATTAGCTATTCTTTCAAAATATTCTAATGCTGTATCTACTTGATTATTAGAAAGTAAATTATAAAAGCCGATGATTGATAAGGCATTAATATTGTTAGGATTAATTTCAACTACCTTTTCAAAATACATCATGGTTTCTTCTTGATTGTCTCCTAACATTACCTTTAAATAACCGATCATAAGCAGTGCTTCTTGTGATTTTATTTCATACTCTTCCGCTTTATTTAAATACTTTCTCGCATTTTCAATATTACCTACCACAAAATAGAGATTTGCCAAATACACATAATAGGTAATATTATTTGGATAATATTCGACTGCTTCTATCAATAAATCGATTGCACGATCATAAGACTTCAGTTCGATAATGAGTAAACGACTGAATTCGTTAATTAATAATTCATTCAGTTTATTCGTATCTAATGCTTTTTCAAAATACTCAACAGCTCCATAAAAATCCTTATCTAATACATGTAATTGTCCCATATAAGTTAGAGCTAAATCATTCTCGCTATTAAGTTTGATCGCATAATCTAAATGTTCACTAGCGTTTTTAAACTGATTCATTTTTGAATATTCAAGATAACCTAAATGAGCATATAAATCACTATCTTCAACGACATTAATCGCTTCATGAACTACTTCATATGCTAAAGATACATCGCTTTTATGTTCTAAATAAAGCCATGATAAGTTTAAATAGGCATCAACGTATAAATTATCCAGTTTAATAGCTTTTTTATAATGATATTCAGCTTTTTCATATTCATTAAAATTAAACTCCAGTAATGCGCCATAATTATAATGGACAAGCGCTTCTTTGGGAACTATATCCAAGGCTATCTCATAAATTGCTTTTGCACTATTATAATCTTTATAATAATCAGTATAAATGACTGCTAAATTATTTAATGCTTTAGGATCGTCTGGAGTAATCTCTAATACGAGTTTGTATAATTTGGTTAATTGCTCGAAATCATTTAACCCATCATAGTATTCTATGAGTTGTTCAATTGCTTGAAAATCAGCATACTCATTTACTTGTTGTTGTAACTCTTTTAATCTTGTTTCATCCATAAAACCACCCTCATTCTTAAATTAATTTAAATTTCTTTAATGCATTAAATAATCCATCTTGATCAATATCATCTGTAATATAATCCGCTATTTCTTTTAAAGCTGGTTTCGCATTTCCCATCGCAATTCCTACACCAGCATATTTAATCATTTCAATATCATTAGTTGAATCTCCAAAAGCATAAACATTTTCTCTTTTAATTTTAAATTTTTCGCATAATAGTTCTAAACCATTTGCTTTAGAGCTATTAACAGGAACGATGTCAGCACCTTCTTCTAACCATTGAATAAATTTCACATATTGTTTAAATTTTTGTGAAAAATAATTAATGACATCATTTTGAAAGATTAACCCTTGATAAAGTTCACGATTAAAATCTTTATAAGTCGCAATTTTCGGAAGTTTTATTTTAAAGTTCTTAAAAGCATCAACAACTTTTATCTCGTGACTAGAAACAAATGAGTCATCGAACGTTTGAAATCCATAGGGTATATCCATTTTATCACATTTTAAAATAAATTCATTGATAAAAACTTCATCTAGTGGATTTTTATAAATAACTTCATCATTTAATATGACATATTGTCCATTAATTAATACATAACCATCAAAAGTAAGATGATATCGTTTAAATACTTCATCACTCATCACTTTTGATCTACCTGATGCGATACAAACTTTAATATGATTATCCTTTAATTGTTTAATTGCTTCAAGTGTAGACTGATGTATTTTATCATTCTTATTATCAAATAGTGTTCCATCTATATCGATAAAGACAATTTTATTCTCCAAATTGTGTTTCCTCCAAGTGTATTTTTCCGCATTTATATATTTATTATAAATTAATTTCAAATTATTTACCAATCTTTTAGACAAATTGTCATTAAAAGATTATAATATAACAGTAATACGTTAATTTATTTTTATAAGAAAGGAATGATGTAATTAATATGAATAATTTAAGACCAAATGAACTTGGTGTTTTTGCATTAGGCGGATTAGGGGAAATTGGAAAGAATACATACTGTTTAGAATTTAATGATGAAATCATTATTATAGATGCTGGAGTCAAATTTCCTGAAAGTTATTTACTTGGTATTGATTATGTAATACCTGATTATCAATATTTAATTGATAATCAAGATAAAATAAAAGGTTTATTTATAACTCATGGACATGAAGACCATATAGGTGGTATACCTTTCATGTTAAAACTAGTTAAAATACCTAAAATTTATGCAGGTCATCTATCAGTAGGATTAATAAAAAATAAACTAGAAGAACATAAACTTCTTAGAGGGACAGAGTTTGTTACCTTTGCTGATAAAGATGTGTTTACTTTTAAATTTTTTAGAATATCATTTTTCCGTACAAATCACTCAATACCTGATTCATTTGGATTAGCTATTGAAACACCTGTTGGTACAATTTGTCATACTGGAGACTTTAAGTTTGACTTTACACCGATTGGTCCAATCGCTGATTTTGCGAGAATGGCTTATTTAGGTGAAAAAGGTGTTTTATGTTTACTATCAGATAGTACGAATAGTGAATTACCTGAATTTACGATGTCAGAACGTCGTGTTGGCGATAGTATGAAAGAAATCTTTAGAAGAATTTCTGGACGTGTCATTGTCGCGACTTTCGCATCAAATATCCATCGTGTTCAACAAATCGTTGAAGCTAGCATTGTTACTGGAAGAAAAATCGCCGTGTTCGGACGAAGCATGGAAACTACCCTTAGTGTTGGGTTAGAACTTGGCTATATTAAATGTCCACCTGATACTTTTGTTACGGCAGATGCTCTAAAATTTATTGATGAAAAGTTAGTAACCATTCTTTGTACAGGCTCTCAAGGTGAACCCTTAGCGGCTTTATCAAGAATTGCAAACGGAACACATCGCCAAATTTCGATAATTCCTGGCGATACTGTCATCTTCTCTTCTTCACCAATACCAGGAAACGCAGCTAGCGTTGGAAATACAATTAATAAACTATTCCGTGCTGGCGCTGAAGTTATTACCCATAACCCATTAACTGATACCCATACATCTGGACATGCTGGACAAGAGGAATTAAAATTAATGTTACAGTTAATGAAACCTAAATATTTTATGCCTGTTCATGGTGAATATCGTATGTTACAAATACATGCAGGTTTAGGCGTTCAATGTGGTATACCAAAAGAAAATACCTTTGTTTTAGACAATGGCCAAGTTTTAGCATTTAGTAAACAAGGCGTAAGAATCGCAGGCGAGGTGCAATCAGGAGCAATCTTCATTGATGGTAGTGGAATTGGTGACATTGGCAATGTCGTTATTAGAGACCGTAAAATCCTTTCTAATGATGGTTTATTAGCTGTGGTAATCAATGTTGATATGAGTACTAAAGAAGTGCTAAGAAATCCAAATATTATTTCACGTGGATTTATCTATTTAAAAGATTCAGAAGAGTTAGTAAAAGAAATTGAAACACAAACTAAAGATTTTGTTTTAAATGCATTAAAAACAAATAAGAAAAATATTTTACAAATAAAAAATGAATTAACAGATTACCTAACTTCTCTCATCTATGATAAGATTCAACGTAAACCAATGATTATCCCTGTCATTATGAATGTTAAGCGTCAAGCTGAAGCTGTATAATATAGTTAAAAGCCTCTACAAATAAGTAGAGGCTTTTTTAATAAGACAATCAAATTATAAAAATAAACATCCATAAAAAGTATAATAATATAACCCATACAGGATGATTAGTCAAAAAAGTTGGAAAAAAGTTAGTTTTTATACCTTAAATCGCGTATCTCATCTCAACACTAAAAATTCAATAATATGAAAATGCTCCCCAGTCAATTTGGGTCATATTTTTGCTTTCCAAATTAAAACTTCTAGCAATTGAGTTAGAAGTTTTTTTAGAAGAAAGTAGAAAATTTTATACCAAAATAATTATGATTTTAATTTTGTTTTTCGCTTAATAATTTTTCCTTATTAGGAACGTTATCATCTAGCAAAAAATCCGCCCAATCAAGTCCAAGATTATCTGTATGTTCTTGCCAATATAGTAAACGACTATAATAAAAGTTTATTTTTTCGCTGATTGGTTTTGAAAAGTCATCTTTTCCATATTTTAAGACTAGTGCAGTCAATTCATAAAAAGGTAGTCCTAAAGCATGCGTTTCTACGTGGACAGTGGCTCCGGCATGACCAATTGCATGACATAAAGCACCATATTCACTATCTTTGATTTCTTTTGCGACTGCATGAGAATCTAATATCGCCCTTTTAGCAATAGGCATTTTAATTTTACCTCTTGCCCACTCCTCACATAGTTCTAAACATGTTCTTGGTCTGCGTTCATCTGAATACTTTGTTTCAAATTGTTCCAATGGTAATTTTGCACAATCTAATGCCCACATCACGAGCGTTCGGTGATTTTGTAATTGGATTAGTATTCGCAACTCTTTTAAACACTGACTATCACGAGAAAATAAAATTTTACTTTTTTTCTTTAATTTGATTTCTACATCAGAAAACATCAAAATTACACTCCTTTTTTTATATAATCAAATAACATTATATTAATACTTAATGATATTTTCAACGTTTCAACGTTAGATTGACTATGTTTTTTTTATATTTTTTCTTCTAACCTTTTCATCATGTATAGTTTTACAATGATCACAATTAATTGGTTTAAAGAAAAGAGCTTTAATTACCCATTTTTGGTCAAATTTTTTTAAACAATTCTACATTTTACACTCATATTTAAAATAATTCTATTTAATATTTTTACTTAATATATATTATTATGGAACATTTTAATATGCACTGCATATTATTATATAACATTTAAATTATCTGGGAGGATTTATGATTATCAATAAAACTCATCATTTAATGGGTGATCAATTTTCCAAAAACGTTAAACGTAAATCTTTACTTGAATTAACTTGTTTAATAGTTATTGTAATATTAAAAATTAATACGAATCTAATCATTCAATTTCATATAATATCTATAATTGTTACAATCATCGCCGGAATTTTCTTTTTATATCATTTATATCTTATCATTTTCTATGATTTAAGAATCATCTTTATATCAAGATTAATGAAGCAAAATTTTAATGATTCTACAAATCATCTAAAGCTATTTCGAAAGGACAATCAAAACGATTTAAAAGAGTTCTCAAACAAATATCATTATTTAACGATTAATCTTTACATTATCAATCATAGGAATATAATCTATACCAATAGTCTAATCGTTTCAGAAAACTTAAAATTACTTTATATCATCCATACTAACAAAGGCAAAGAATATATTTATGAGGTACTACCTAAAAAGAATAAAGCGTAAGGAACATTAAGTATCGTTCACTAAAAAAGGGGCAAAACCCCTTTTTTATATTGAAATCACGATTAAAAATTTTCATTCATATTTAAAATCATAACCTTAACATAATTATTTGCTTGTGATATAATGAATTTATTAAAATAATTTAAAGAAGGGTGTGATAAAATGGCTCAATGTCAAATTTGTAATAAACCATCAGGGTATTTCCCATTATGTATTGAACATAATTCAATGAAGGATGAAGGGAAAGTAATTAAATGTGCAGAATGTGGCAAATGGCATTTTACTAATCAACAATGCGAATGTCAAAGAAAGACTGAAGAAGTAAAAGGAACTTGTCTTATTTGTGGAAATGATACTCCAAAAGGTTATTTATGTTTAGAACATTTTAAAGAAAAAAATGAATTAAAGAAAACCTTTGAACAAGACTTGACGGCATCTCAATATAAGAATCATTATTATAATTTAAAAAATAGTATTTTCAATATTTGGAATATCGGTTATGCTAAAACAGCCTGTTTAAGATTAATTGCTTTAGCAGATGTATTATACGATAAACATCGAAATAAAGATTTGTTAGATAAAGTAGAATTAGATATTCATAATATTTAACTTTGAAGTTAGAATATTTAAATAAAAAGAATAAAGAAAAAAATAAAGATGATAAAACAAAGAAAGAACAAGAAATTACTCTTGAAGATAAAGAATCTGTTGTAGATAATGAATTGAATTTAGAAGATGAAGAAGATTTTAGAAAAGCGTATCCAATGAATATCCGTTGTAAAGACGGTCATTATGTTCGTTCACTAGCGGAAAAAATGATTGACGATTATTTATTCGACCATGAGATACTTCATGTTTATGAAAAGAAAGTAACAGACATAAGTGATGAAGGAACAGAAGAAAAGTTTTATTGCGATTTCTTTTTACCAAAGGTAGCAGGTGGAATCTATATTGAGCATTTTGGTTTGGAAGAAGAAAAATATTTAGCAAAAAAAGAACGTAAAATTAAATTTTATACAAGAAATAAATTTACTTTAATAATTACAGAACAAAGACACACAGAAAATTTAGAAGATTACTTAGATGCAAATATCAAAAAGAAAATCAAAGAATACGAGAAAAAATAAATCAATAATTTTATTAAAGAACTTTATCCAATAAAGTTCTTTTTATTTTTTTTACTACAGCGTTATAAGAACTCTCATTAATAATCACTATCTAATTCACGCATAATGATTTTATTAAGAACAGAACTTCTGCAATAGTAATTATTTAGTTATTTATATGTGTTAATTTCAGTATTTCTATAAATTTTGTTTATATAAACCAAAAATGCACAAGTTTAATCAACTTGTGCATCACGTGAATTTTATTGTGGTTTTATATGTGTTTTGGTATCGTTGCCCCTTTTTTAGTGAACGATATGGAACATTTCCTTACGCTTATTTTTTAATATGCTTTTGCGATTAATACCATTTTTTTCGCTTTTTTACCGCAACAGAAACAAGTATCACCTAAGTGTTCTTGTTCAAATGGCATACAACGAATTGTCGCATTTGTATCTTCTTTAATCTTTTTCTCGCATTCAGTTTCACCACACCACATTGCTTTTACAAAGCCTGGTTTAGCTTCAATTACTTCTTTAAATTCATCATAGTTAGTTACTGTACTGGTTTTTTCTTCGTACATTTTTCGAGCTTTATTTAGTAATGTGTTATGAATATCATCTAATAAGTTAATTACTTCCTCTTCGATATTATTTAATGAAACACTACCTTTAGTTAATAAATCTCTTCTAAATAATGATGCTTGATTATTTTCGATATCTTTAGGTCCAATTTCAATACGAATTGGAACACCTTTCATTTCCCAATCGTTGAATTTGTATCCTGCTGAATAATTAGCACGATCATCAACTTCAACTTTTACGCCTCTAGCTTTTAATAACTTGTAAATTTCATCAACTTTTTCCATTACGTTGCCTTTTTGTGCAGCGATAGGGATAATAACAACTTGCGTTGGTGCAACACGTGGAGGCAATACAAGCCCACGATTATCACCATGAGTCATAATTAGTCCACCGATTAAACGTGTTGATGCTCCCCAAGATGTATGGTAAGGGAACGCTAATTTACCTTCACGGTCAGCATATTTAATGTCAAATGCTTTTGTGAAGTGTTGTCCTAAAAAGTGCGAAGTACCTGACTGTAAGGCTTTTCCATCATGCATTAATGCTTCAATTGTATAAGTATATTCAGCCCCCGCAAATTTTTCGTTTTCAGTTTTTTGACCAGTTACAACGGGTATCGCTAGTAAGTTTTCACACATTTCTTTATAGATATTAAGCATTTGAATTGTTTCTTTTTCAGCTTCATCATAAGTTTCATGTAACGTATGTCCCTCTTGCCATAAAAATTCTGATGTTCTTAAAAATGGTCTAGTTGATTTTTCCCATCTTACGACTGAACACCATTGATTATATAGATAAGGAAGATCTCGATATGATTTCAACCATTTAGAGTACATAGAACAAATGATAGTTTCTGAAGTAGGTCTTATACATAATCTTTCTTCTAATTCTTTATTTCCACCATGCGTAACCCAAGCAACTTCAGGAGCAAAACCTTGTACGTGTTCTGCTTCTTTTGTAAGCAAACTCTCAGGAATTAAAAGTGGGAAGTAACAATTTTTATGACCCGTTTCTTTAAATCGTTTGTCTAAAAAGCTTTGGATATTTTCCCATAAAGCATAACCATATGGTTTAATAACCATAAAACCTTTAACGGGTGAATAATCAACTAAATCAGTTTTAAGGATTGTGTCGGTATACCACTGTGCAAAGTCAACTTCCATTGGAGTAATTTCTTGGACGAATTGCTTATCATTTTTTGACATATTATCAATTCCTTTCTTAAATAACTTGAAATAAAAAAACTTTCATCTCGATGAGATGAAAGTTAATCCATCTCTCTAGAGACGAAAGTTATATTCCGTGGTACCACTCTAATTAGCATAAAGCTCACTTAATAGATAACGGCTAAAACCGTAAGAATTGCATCTTATACTCAAAGACAGGTTCAAAGACTTATCTTAGAAACTTCCACCAAACGTTTCCTCTCTTTTAAGGTTTTGCCTTTTACTAGTTCTCATCATCGATTATATATAATATTATTGTATTAAATTAGATTAATATTGTCAACAAAAATTATCCTAAATATTGTTTTAATAATTCCACTTTATCAAGTCTTTCCCAACTTAGATCTAAATCATTACGGCCAAAGTGTCCGTAAGACGCAGTTTGTTTGTAAATTGGACGACGCAAATCTAACATTTTAATGATCCCTGCAGGTCTTAAGTCAAAATGTTTACGTACTATTTCAGTTAATTTTCCATCACTTAATTTACCAGTACCAAATGTATCAACACGAACCGAAGTAGGTTGAGCAACACCAATTGCATATGATAATTGGATTTCACACTTTTCAGCAAGTCCTGCAGCTACAACATTTTTAGCTACATATCTGGCTGCATAACAAGCACTTCGGTCAACTTTTGTACAGTCCTTACCTGAGAAAGCTCCTCCACCATGACGAGCATATCCACCATAAGTGTCAACGATGATTTTACGACCTGTTAAGCCCGAGTCACCTTGTGGTCCACCAACTACGAATCGTCCTGTTGGATTTATAAAATATTTCGTTTTTTCATCAATTAATTCCTTAGGTAACACTGCATCAAATACATGTTTTTTGATATCATCATGTATTTGTTTTTGTGTTACTTCTGGTGCATGTTGTGTAGATAAAACAACAGCGTCAATTCTAACTGGTTTATCAAATTCATCATATTCAATTGTAACCTGTGATTTTCCATCTGGTCTTAAATATGATAAAATGTTGTTTTTACGTACTTCAGCTAATTTTCTTGTTAATTTATGTGCTAGCATGATGGGTAATGGCATATATTCTTCTGTTTCATTTGTTGCGTAACCAAACATTAAACCTTGGTCTCCTGCACCAATCGCATCAATAGGATCCATTTCTTCAGTCTTTTCACGATGTTCGTAAGCATCATTAACACCCATTGCGATATCTGGAGATTGTTCATTTAAAGCAACTAAAACAGCACATGTATCTGCATCAAAACCATATTTTGCACGGTCATAACCAATTTCACGT
>JARDZP010000102.1 GCA_029240795.1 Haloplasmataceae bacterium
AATCTATCTAATATTAGGATTACTGCGTTTTTCTTCACCTATTGTAGTTTCGTCACCATGACCAGGATAAGCTACTGTATCATCTGGTAATTTAAAAATTTTAGATTTAATGTTGTTGATTAATTGTTTTTCATTACCATATGGAAAGTCAGTTCTGCCAATTCCACGTCTAAATAAAGCATCTCCAGTAAAAACAAATTTCTCTTCTTTAAAATAGATACAAATGCTTCCTGGTGAATGCCCCGGTACATGATAGATATTAAAGTTAAAGTCTACTATTGCTTTGTCTTTTTCAGTTAATTGAATGACTTTTACTTTTTCATTAAGCTTTAACTGATTACTAGGGGTAAATAATAATGATCCATTTTGACTCGCATCGTAAAGTAGTGAAACTTCATTTTGATGGATATATAAAGGAACATCATAATAGAGATTTAATTTATTACACGCACCAAAGTGATCAAAGTGTGCATGAGTTAATAAAATACCGACTAATTCGAGATGTTTCTTATTAATAAAATTTATAATTCTATCGTCATTTCCACCTGGATCAACTAATAAGCACTTATCATCTTTAATAAGAAAATATGTATTTACTTGTAATTGGCCTGTTAACATTTGTTCAACTTGCATTTATTACTCCTAATTATAATTGTTTAGCGAGGTATGCTGATCCAAAAATACCTGCATCATTTCCAAGTGTAGCTAATTTAAATTGTGTTTTACCTCTTAAAGCATAGAAAGCATATTGATTAAAATATTTTTCAACTACTTCTAAAATTATTTGTCCAGCTTTTGATACTCCTCCACCAAAAACAAAAGCTTCTGGGTCATTTGTTTGAGCAACAACTGCACAAATGTAACCTAAGTATTTACCAAAGTATTCAACAGTTTTTAAACCAATTGCGTCATTTGCTTTAGCAGCGTCAAAAACATCTTTAGCTGATATATGTTCAAGAATTCTTAATACTGATGGTTCATCAGTATGAGTTAAATAATCCTTCGCAACACGCACAACACCAGTAGCTGAAGCCACTGTTTCTAGACATCCTGTTTTGCCACAATTACATAAATAAGGAACATCCATTAATGGTGCATGTCCTAATTCTCCGCCTGCACCGGCATGTCCATCTATTACTTTATTGTCAACAACAACTGCGCCACCAACACCAGTTCCTAAAGTGAAAAATACTAAATTACTATATCCTAATCCTCCACCTTGCCATAATTCGCCAAGTCCTGCAACGTTAGCATCATTACTTACAGAAACATTAATTCCTGTTAATTTTTCTAAATCGTTTTTAACATCAACAATGCCCCAACCTAAATTAACACAACGATTTACAACTCCACTAGAAACAGGTCCAGGAACACCGATTCCGATTCCATTTACTTCATTTTGAATTATATTATTTTTTTCCATATTTTCTAATATTGCTTTTGCGATATCTGGTAATATTGCGATTCCTTCATCACTGGTATTGGTTTTAATTTCGAAATTTTCAATAATATTTCCTTCGAAACTAAACAAACCAAATTTAACAGTAGTACCACCTAAGTCTACTCCATATAAATATTTCTTCATGAAATCCTCCTAAATTAAAACATTTTTATCATAACCATTATATCATATTTATGGTGTATTTTTAAAAAAATGAATCATTATCTAATAATATTTTGTATACCACAATTTCACATAATATTTACATATTTGTAAGTTATTTTTATATGATAATATAAGTAAGGAAACAAGGTTTCCAATACTTAAGCAAATATTACCCCTAAAAAACCCTCTCCAATCTTCTCTCAATATAATATAGAAATTAATATTTGCTTAATAAGGAGGGATAAATACCTTTTTACGGGGATGGACAATAGTAAAAAGGAATTTTGAATATGTTTAAATTTTGAATATGCTAAATCAATTGATTTAGCATTTTTAAACCTAAAATTATAGTTAATATTATATTAACCATGCTATAATATAAATAAACATTATAAAGATAATAAAAGTTGGTGGTAAAATGAGTTATTCTATTTATTTAGTTGAAGATGAAACAAAATTAAATTCATTATTAAGAACATATTTAGAACGTGAAGGTTACAAAATTACTACTTTTTATAATGGTAATGATGCGATAAAACAGATCAATACCCCACCAGATTTATGGGTACTTGATATTATGTTACCAGATATTGATGGTTATGAAGTCTTAAAGCGAATTAAAGAAGTTGATGATATGACACCAATCATTTTTATGAGTGCGCGTGATACTGACATAGACCGTTTATTAGGTTTACAATTAGGTAGTGAAGATTATATTTCTAAACCTTTCTTACCTCAAGAATTGGTATTAAGATGTAATAATATTATAAAGAGAATATATGGTATTAATTCAAAAAATGTGATCAATTATGAAGACTATCAAATATTAATTGATAAACGAATTATAATGAAAAATAATGAAGAAATTATGTTAACTACAAAAGAATTTGATTTATTAATATTATTTTTAAATAATTTTAATAAATCTCTGACCAGAGAACAGATATTAGATAATGTTTGGGGTCATGATTATTTTGGAAGCGACAGAGTTGTAGATGATTTGATTAGACGTTTAAAGAAAAAATGTTCTGACTTAAAAATAAATACACTTTATGGATATGGATACCGATTAGTATGAAATTCAATAAATCAATTAAATCAACCGTTGCTATTAAGTTTTTCATCATATTAATTATAATCGCATTAATATTTTATATTATTATTCCATTAGGGATTAAAAATTACTTTGTAGAGGAAGCTTACCGTACAATTGAAATAAGTCAAGAGGGTTTTAACAGGAATCAAAAAATGACATTTGACCCGCGTACTGTTAATCATATCACTCTAACAAAACAAAATAATACATTTGAATTTGATATTATGGCATTTGACACTCAATTAGATACTGATTTTATTACTCAGAGTTTTAAACAAATAAGTATTCAAAAAGCAAAAAAACAACGTTATCTATATGAAGATGAAGATAAATCGATTTATTATGTGATTAGTAAAAACGAAGATCAGGTAATCATCTCTTTTGTATCTTCGACTTATGTAGATCATTATATAAGCACCCTTTATGGGCAATTTAATGTTATCTTCACAAGTGTATTTATTATTTCTTTAATCTTAGCATTATTTATATCAAATAATATAACTAAGCCATTAATATCTATTAGTAAGAAAATTAAAAATATCTCCAATAATAACTGGGATGAGGAAATCCCTATTACACGTCAAGATGAAATTGGTCATATTGAATCATCACTTGAGGAGTTAAGAAAATCACTTAAATCAAAAGAAAGAATCCAACAAGAAATGTTTCAAAATATTTCTCATGATTTAAAAACACCTATCATGATTATTGAAGGATATTCTCAGTTAGTAATTGATGGTTATGTTCAAAGTGAAGAGCTAAATGAAACAATGGGTTCCATTATGGAAGAAGCAAAACGTTTAGAAAAAAAAGTTAAAAGTTTACTTTATATTAACAAAATAGATCAATTATATTCTGAAAAAAAAGTATTTAGTGAAGTTGATGTAGAAGAATTATTTAACACAGTTATTACCCCGTATAAAAAACAATTTGGAAAAATTAATTTCGAAATTGAGTTAAAAAATAATGATCTCATTTCAGGACTATTTGATGAGTGGCGTGTAGCGTTAGAAAATATCATCGATAATATGACGAGATTTGCGAATAAAGTTATTAGAGTAACTTATCAAGAAGAAGCAATTACGATATTTAACGATGGAGAACACATAGATGAAAGCAAAATTAATCTCATTTTTGACCCATATGGTGTAGGTAATCGTGGTAATTTTGGTTTAGGTCTAGCTATATCGAAAAAGATTGTTAATACTTTTGGTTATGAAATATGTGCTAAAAATATTAGTGATGGTGTTATATTTGAAATAACGAAAATTTATAAAAACATCGAATAAAAAAATCCCAATTGAAAGTACATTACGATCAATGGGATTTTTTTTATACGACTTAATTATCAAACCAGTCATCCTGAGATAATTTACTTTGGAGAATAAAACCTTAAATCAACACTCAGATATTAAATATAGTTAATAACTACAATTTTTGGTAAAGCAAAAAAACGTATTGGTAGAAACATTGAGCCTAATCCAGTTGAAAAAATCACATGTTCAGTTAAACCTGTTCAATATTTTTGTCTATAATCTAAAGACATATAAGGATCCTAATCACATTTTCTTCAGATTGAAAATTAATATCTAATAGAGAGGTTCATCAGACCTATTTTCACTCATACCAGCAAGCCTTAAGTTTTTATAATAATTTAAATCAATGTATTTGTCATCTAGTAATGTAAAATTTTCATTCATCACTAAATTGATATATTTTTACAATAATTATATTTGGTTCAATAAAAGTGTATATAAAAACTAAAAAAAAACAATTTTCCAATTTGAAAAATAACTGTTGAAATATGAAAAAAAGTAAAAAAAAACTGACGTTCTGTCAGTTTTATTATTTTTTTTCTCTATGAATAGTTTGTTTTTTACATCTTGGACAAAATTTCTTTAATTCTAAACGTTCTGTATTTTTACGTTTGTTTTTGCTTGTTAAATAATTTTGTTCTTTACATTCAGTACAAACTAATGTTAAACTTATACGCATCTTCTAGACCTCCATTCGTATACGAATATAATTATAGGTGTTGCAACTCTTATATTATAACATTTTTTCTATATTTTTCAAGTTTTTTTTAATATAATATATATATAGTATAACCATTATAAAAATAAAACTGCATTAAATTTAGCCATTAATGCAGTTTTATATAAATTTATTTTAATGCTTTTTCATAAAATTTTCCAATTTGATCCCAGTTAAATAACTTCCAAATAGCGTCAATATGAGTTGGACGTAAATTTTGATATTTTAAGTAATAAGCATGTTCCCAAACATCAATTGTCATAATTGGTGTTTTACCAACACTCAGTGGTGAGTTTTGATTAGCAGTTTGCATAACTTCTAGTTTTTTTGATGCGTTATCTACCACAACCCATGCATAACCAGAACCAAATATTGTTTTAGCTTGATTAGTAACTGCTTCTTGAAATTTATTAAAATCAGTGAATTGTTCATTTATAGCTTTAGCTAATTTTCCAGTTGGAAATCCTCCACCATTAGGTGATAACTGAGCCCAATACAAATTATGATTTGCATATCCTCCACCTTGGTTAATAACTTTTTGACGAATTTCAGTTGGTACTTGTTCCACATTAGCTAAGATTTCTTCAATTGTTTTTCCTGTAACGATATTCTCATTTCCTTCAAGAGAAGCATTTAAATTGTTTAAATATGTTCTATGATGTCTATCATAGTGAATTTCTACAGTTCTTGCATCAATATGTGGTTCAAGTGCATCATATGAATAAGGTAAATTTGGTAATGTAAATATAGGCATAATCATTTCCTCCTTAGATTATATTTATTGATTATATATATTATATAATATATAATAATTATGTTAGTTGTAAAACTTGACTATAAACATCAATAATTATTATATCCTTTTATAGATATAATATTTGTCGAATTAGGAAGGAGAAATAAAATTAATGTATAAACGTACTGAAACTAGACCTATAAAAGTTGGTAATGTGACGATTGGCGGTCATAATAGTGTTGTAATTCAAAGCATGACTAATACAAAAACAAAAGATGTTGATGCTACGGTAAAACAAATAAATGACTTAGAAAAAGCAGGTTGTCAAATCGTTCGATTAGCTGTATTTGATGAGGAAGATGCTTACGCGATTAAAGCAATTAAGGAAAGAGTGAATTTACCGTTAGTTGCTGATATCCACTTTAATTATAAATACGCACTAATCGCTGTTCAAAGTGGAATCGATAAAATAAGAATTAATCCTGGAAACATCGGAAACGAAGAAAGAATTAAAGAAGTAGTTAATGCATGTAAACTAGCTAGAATTCCAATTCGAATTGGTGTAAACAGTGGATCACTTGAAAAACATATTTTAGAGAAATATGGACACCCTACTCCAGAGGCAATGTTGGAAAGTGCTGAATATCACGTCAATATTTTAGAAAAATATGGTTTTTATGATATTGCGCTTTCTTTAAAATCATCTGACACGAACATTGCGATTGAAGCCTATAAACTAGCTGCTGAAAAATTTAAGTACCCACTTCACTTAGGAATTACTGAAGCAGGTACAAGTTTCGCGGGTGCGATTAAAAGTTCAATTGGACTAGGTGTCTTATTATATCTTGGACTTGGTGATACTATAAGAGTATCTCTTTCAGATGATCCCGTTGAAGAAATAAAAGTTTGTAAAGAAATCCTTAAAAACTTTGGTTTAATTCAAAATGTACCTACATTAATATCATGCCCTACTTGTGGACGTATTCAATTCGATTTAATTCCTATTGCTAAGGAAATCGAGCAATTTCTACAAGATATTCATTCTAATATTAAAGTTGCTATCATGGGATGTGCCGTTAATGGTCCTGGTGAAGCAAAAGAAGCTGACATCGCAATTGCTGGTGGTAAAGATATGGGAATGTTAATTAAAAAGGGTGAGATTGTAAAACGTGTTAAACAAGAGGAAATGGTTGAAGTCTTAAAAGAAGAAATCTTAAAAATGACCACAAATCAAAATTAATAAATAAAATGTATAAGATAAAACTCTTATACATTTTTTAATACAACAAAGAATCTCTTAGACTTTCTACAATATATAGACTATTCTAAGTGGTTCATTAATTTTTATTTAATTTTTTAATTATCAATAAAAAATATATACCCTTAACTCAGTATAGGTAATTGGCCAGTTTGTGTGCAACAAAACAATAACCGACTAAACTAAGTGCTGGTAAACTTCCTTCTATTAACCCTAAAACAAAATTCGTTTAAATATGATTGTAAATACTTTTTATTTAATCCATGGAATGTACCAGCAATAAAAGCTTTCACATTAGTGTTATCACAGTTGCACCGTAAGCGTCAAGTCCTGTACATATTGACAAAAACAATAACCCCCACCTAGGTAAATTCAACCTAAATGGGGGTGTCTTTATTTCTTTAATTTACATGAT
>JARDZP010000103.1 GCA_029240795.1 Haloplasmataceae bacterium
TCAAGCTGAAGGTAAGGTTGTTGCGATGGTTGGTGACGGTATTAATGATGCACCAGCACTTGCACAAGCTAACGTGGGAATCGCAATTGGTTCTGGAACCGATGTGGCAATGGAATCAGCTGACATTGTTTTAATGAAAAGTGATTTACTTGATGTCGTAACTGCGATAAAATTAAGTAAGGCTACATTACGTAATATAAAACAAAATTTATTCTGGGCATTTTTCTATAATATTATTGGTATACCAATCGCTGCTGGAATTCTTTATGCGTTTGGAGGACCAAAGTTAAATCCAATGATTGCGGCACTCGCAATGGCATTTAGTTCTGTATCAGTATTATTAAATGCTTTAAGACTAAGAAAATTTAAAAATAATTAAGAAGGATGGTTTTATATTATGATTAAAAAATTATCAATTCAAGGAATGACATGTGGACATTGCAAAATGCATGTTGAAACAGCTTTAAAAGAAGTAGCAGGTGTTACTTCAGTTGACGTCGATTTAAAAGGAAAAAGTGCTACTGTAGTATTAGCTAAAGAAGTTGAAGATAAGGCATTAATCGCCGCAGTAGACGAAGCTGGTTATCAAGTTATAAAAATCGAAGCATAGTTTATAAAAGCCTTTATATATATATAAAGGCTTTTAGTCCTTATTTAAGGAGATGATAAAATGGATCAAGATGTATTAAATATGCTTAAAACGACTAAAGGACAATTAGAAGGAATTATTAAAATGGTTGAAGACGAGAGGTATTGTGTTGATATTTCAAAACAGTTATTAGCTGTTCAAGCACTAGTTAAAAAAGTGAATTTGAAGATTATCGATAATCATATCCGTCATTGTGTAAAACAAGCAATTGTTGAAGGACGGGGTGATGAAAAAATCACTGAAATTATAAATATTATCGATAAATATGCAAAATAATCATTAAACACTTTCATTATGAAAGTGTTTTTTTATGTTTATACAATTTTTAATTTATTTCTACACGATATGACTAAAAGATTAATTCTTCTACAATAAGAGATAAATTTAATCGATAAAATCGAATTTATTAATTATCTAATTATGTCGAATAGGTATATTGTTTAAAAAAGATATGATAAATTTAAATTAATATGGGACAAGGAGTGATAGTAGTATGAGTTTATCAGTTCACTTTTTTTTAAAGTCTGATACACTATTTATTCGCTTATCTGGAGAATTAGATCACCATTCATCGAGCCAGTTGAGGGAAAGAATAAATACATTAATGGAACAATATGAAATAAAAAATATCGTCTTTAATTTTAAAAATTTAAGTTTTATGGACAGTAGTGGTATTGGCGTCATGTTAGGTAGATATAACCAAGTTAAAAAAAATAAAGGATTACTTCTAGCATGTGATCTTAATGGAAGTATAGAAAAAATTATTAAATTATCTGGTTTATATAAAATTTTAGTTATAACGAAGGATGAAGAACAAGCTTCAAACTATTTGGGGGTGGCCTAAAAATGAAAAATAAAAGAGATAATTATGCTGAAGTAACATTTGAGGCAATAAGCGAGAACGAAGCTTTTGCGAGAATAGTAGTTGCTGGATTTATTATGCCGTTAGATCCAACCATTGATCAACTAAATGAATTAAAAACGATTGTTTCAGAAGGTGTTACAAATAGCGTAATACACGCTTACGACAGTAAGGGAGGTAAAATCAAGTTAATACTTGAAAGTTACCAAAACGATGTAACAGTAACAATCATAGATTATGGAAAAGGCATTGAAGACATCAATAAAGCTAGAGAATTGTTTTACACGAGTAAGCCAGAAGAAGAAAGATCTGGAATGGGTCTTACACTTATGGAGGTTTTTTCAGACGAATTTTACATGAGTTCTAAAGTAGGTGAAGGTACAGTAATTAAGATTAAAAAAAGTTTAGAACTCAGTAAAGAGATGTCTGCATAATATGGGTTTGCATGTGGAAAATAAGTTAGTAGAGGATAACTACAAACTCGTTTGGTCTGTAGTGAATAAATTTCATTATATGAAAGAAGAGAAGGATGACTTATTTCAATCTGGATGTATAGGCTTAATAATGGCAGCAAAAAAATTTGATGTGACAAGAGGAAATGCTTTTTCAACATTTGCGATTCCCTATATATTAGGTGAAATCAAAAATTATTTACGTAATAAAAATCATATTAAAGTGAGTAAGAAAATATTATCAATGCAGAGAAAAATTAGCAAGGTACTTGAAAATAATGGAAATATTTCAATAAGTGAAGTAGCAAATAAATTAGATGCTTCTTATGAAGATGTTTTAATCAGTTTTAATACGAATAATCGGATGATGTCTTTAGAAAATCAAATAAGTGAAGATAATAATCATACACTAATTGACTTAGATTCCTATGATAATCATTATAATATCGATAATTCAAAATTAGAATTAAAAGATATTATTAATAGATTTTCTAATGTGGAAAAGAAAATTATGTTTTACAGGTTTTACTATGGATTTAATCAAAATGAAACAGCTACGCAACTAAAAATTTCCCAATCTAAAGTTTCAAGGCTAGAAAAGAAAATAACAGATGTATTTAAAAATCAGTATATGGTAAAGTAAAACTTCTATTTGAGAATAAATAGAAGTTTTTTTTCATAAAAATCAAGATTCGACAAATATTATTAATGTATTTAAGGAGGAATTCTGATGAATAAAGATTATTCTGATATTATAAAAAGAAATGCTTTAAAACCAAAATATTTAAAAAACTTTATTATAGCTTTTGTGACTGGTGGATTAATAGGTATTTTTGGACAAGGACTCGCTGATATATATGTAAATTTATTGGATTTATCAAGAGATGCAGCAAATTCATTAATGTCAGTTACTTTAATTTTAATCTCGGCTCTTTTAACTGGCTTTGGCGTATGGGATTATTTTGGTGCATTCGCAGGAGCTGGTGCGTTTGTTCCAATTACTGGATTTGCGAATGCGATGACAAGTGCGGCCCTTGAAGGTAAAAGTGAAGGAATCACATTAGGTATTGGATCTGGTATGTTTAAATTAGCTGGAAGTGTTATAGCGTTTGGCTGTGCATCGGCTTACATCGTTGGAATTCTAAGATATATATTTTTTGGGGCATAGGTGAAAAAAATGAAAAAATCAACATTTATATTTAATGATACAGTTTATTTGAAAAGTACTGGTACTTCTGTAGGACCACTTGAAAAAGCAGGTCCCTTAGGTGAATATTTTGATCGTAGTTATGAAGATAACTATTGTAAAGAAAAAACATGGGAAAGTGCAGAACAACGTTTACTAGATGATTCAATCACAATTGCGATTACAAAATCAGGATTAAAACAAGACGACATAGATTTAGCTTTAGCGGGAGATTTGATTAATCAAAACGTAATAAGTAATTATGTCATGCGTAATTATGACATTCCGTTTTTAGGAATGTATGGTGCATGTTCCACTTCGATGGAAACATTATTAACAGCATCATTATTAATTGATAGTAAAAATTTTAGTAACATTCTTGTAGCAGTAAGTTCTCATAACGCTACAGCGGAAAGACAATATCGTTATCCTACTGAATATGGGGTAAAACGAGCTGAATCATCAACATTTACTGTTACCGGAAGTGGTGCCGCAATTGTTTCTAATCAAAAGAGTAATATTAGAATTGCTTCAGTAACTGTTGGTAAAGTAATCGATGCTAATCAAAGTGATCCTAACGATATGGGAAGCGCGATGGCACCAGCAGCAAGTGATACCATTATTAGACACTTAAATGAACGAGGAGTCAATCCTGAATACTATGACATGATTGTTACCGGTGATTTATCTAAAGTTGGTTCAAAAATCTTAGTAGATATCATGAAAGAAGAAGGATTTGATTTATCGAATATTCATGATGATTGTGGTAAATTAATCTATTCAGAAGATCAACCCGTATTCGCTGGTGGTAGTGGTTGTGCATGTAGTGCAGTTGTTACTTATGGCTATTTTAAAAATTTATTTGATAATAAGAAATTAAATCGCATTTTGGTAGTCGCTACTGGTGCTTTATTGAATCCAACGATCCTTCTACAAAATGAAACAATACCATGTATTGCACATGCAGTAGCGTTAGAAAGATGTGAATAGAGGTGAAAAAATGATTTATCTGAATGCATTTTTAGTAGCTGGTGTAATTTGTGGAATTGGACAATTTTTAGTTGATCGCTTTAAATTAACACCAGGACATATTACATCTTGGTTTGTAGTTGCAGGAGTAGTATTAGATTCATTTAATTTATATGATAAATTAATTCAATTTAGTGGAGCTGGTGCTTTGGTACCAATTACAAGTTTCGGTCATTCCTTACTTCATGGTGCTTTAGCTAGATCGGAAGATTTAGGTTTACTAGGAATTGGTATGGGAATGTTTGATATAACCGCAAGCGGTATTACCGCAGCTATTATCTTTTCATTTCTAGTTGCACTTATCTTTAAACCGAAAGGATGACTTTGATGGAATATAAAAATCCAATTCCAATTTCAAAAAAACTTACGGAAAATTATGAGTATTTGAATGATAAATTAGGTTTTGATGTAAGCTTCGATGTAGGATATCGAGAAATTTTTATTAAAAGTAAAAAGGTACATATCTATTATGTCACTGGGCTATGTGACACGAATTATATTATTGAATTAATCAAAGGATTTTTAAAATTAGGTGAAGATGACGTTTATTTACATAAGGATGCATTTGATATTATTCATAATCATATCGTTTTCCAACAAGTAAATATTGTTGAGGATATGGAAGAAGTAATAACTAACGTCCTTGCAGGACTTGTAGCTGTTATTGTTGATGATTTTAATAAAGCATTCATAATAGATGTCCGTAATTATCCTGGTCGAGGACCAGCTGAGCCTGATACCGAAAAAGTAATTAGAGGTAGTCATGATGGGTTCACTGAAAATATTGTTATTAATACCGCGCTTACAAGACGTCGTATGCGTGACCCAGACTTACGTAACGAAATCTATCGTGTTGGTAAATATTCCAAAATGGATGTATGTCTTTCCTATATAAAAGGTATTGCTGACGATAAGATTGTAAATGAAGTTCGGAAACGGATTAAAAACATTGAAGCTGATGAAATCACTATGACGGATAAAAAATTAGAAGAATTAATCATTCAGCAAAAATGGAATCCTTATCCAAAGGTTAGATATACTGAACGACCTGATACTTTAGCCGTTCACTTGTATCAAGGTTTAGTAGCAATATATGTTGATACTTCACCTAGTGTGATCATCGCACCTACAACTTATTTTGAACAATTACAACACGTTGAAGAACATCGCCAAACACCTGTCGTTGGATCATTTCTTAGATTAATTCGAACAGGTGGTATATTATTATCAATCTTTTTAGTTCCGCTTTGGTTATTATTTGTTCAACACCCTGAATATTTACCTGAGGTACTCAAATTTATAGGTGAAAAGGAGCATGGTAATGTTCCTGTTATTTGGCAAATAATGATTGCTGAAGTAGGAATTGAATTTTTAAGATTAGCTGCAGTGCATACTCCAACATCGTTATCGACCGCAATGGGTATTGTCGCAGCGATTTTGATTGGACAAATCGCGATTGATGTAGGTATGTTTTCTCCAGAAATTGTTTTATACGTAGCGGTCTCTTCGGTAGGTTCATACGCTACTCCTAGTTATGAATTGTCACTCGCGAATAAAATCGCAACATTAATTATCATTATATTTACATTTTTCTTTGATATATGGGGGATTGCTGGATCGACAGGATTTATTATCCTATTTCTTACATTAACTAAAAGTTTTGGTAAACCTTATTTTTATCCAGTTATTCCTTTTAATTTAAAAGAATTTATTAATATCTTCATTCGTGTATTTGCGACTGAGCAGAAAGAACGAAAACAAAAAAGTGAATAGAACATTGAGTAATACATTGAGTATAAACAACAGTTTATACTCAATGATTTTTTTATTAGTTTGACAAAATGTAAGTATTATTGGTAAAATAATACACAGGTGATAAATGTGGAATATCAAGTAAAAATCGATGCTTTTGAGGGACCTTTAGATTTGTTATTATTTTTAATAAAAGATAAAAAGATGTCAATTGATAATATAAATGTTTCTCTCATAACTGAACAATATATTAAGTTTATCCATGATATGGAAGAATTAAATTTAGAAGTAGCAAGTGAGTATTTAGTGATGGCAGCTCATCTTATTTTTATAAAGAGTAAAATGATGTTACCTAAAGCTATTGTAGATGATGAAAATTTAAATTATGAAGAAAATCCAGAAGAAAAATTAAAAATGCGATTAAAGATTTATAAATTATTTAAAGATATTGTTCCTCAACTTCAATTATTAGAAGAAGAAAGAGCGAATTTTTTAACTAAAATACCTACTGAGTTAACAAGTGATGTAAAATTTGACGTAAAAGAAATGTTATCTAGTGATACTGATTTGTATGATTTATTAGGCGCTTATAATCGTGTGCTTAGACGTTATGCTTTACATAAACCGATGATGACTAAAATTGAACAACAACAGGTTACCATTGAAGATCGTATTCGTGAAATAAGTGTTTTAATAAAAGAAAAACGAAGAATTACTTTTGATGAATTATTTACTAGTGTTAATAGTAAAGAATTTATTGTTGTAACATTTATGGCAATTTTAGAATTATCTAAAGAAAAGGTTATTAAAATACAACAAGAAGATTTGTATGAAGAAATATACATAGATTATGTGGAAGTTAAAGGTGAAATAAATGAATAAAAGTAAGTTATTAGCAGCTTTAGAAGGTTTATTATATGTAGTAGGTGAAGACGGATTAACGATTGATCAAATCGTTTTTGTTTTTGAAATATCTGATGAAGAAGCATTAGATTTAGTTGAAACTTTAAAGACAATGTATGATAAAAATTTACGTGGTATTACCATAATAAATACTGCTAATAAATATAAAATGGCAACCAGAAATGATTTTATTGATTACTATAAAAAGCTTTTTACTGATGTAAATAAATCAAAATTATCAGGTGCATCATTAGAAGTATTATCGATTGTCGCATATAAACAACCCATCACAAGAGCAGAAATAGAAGACATCAGAGGAACAAATTCAGAAAATGTAATTAGAAGGTTACTCGCAATGTCATTAGTTAAAGAAGTAGGAAGATTAGATACAGCAGGTAGACCAATCATTTATGGTACAACAAATGATTTTCTTGATTATTTTAATCTTTCATCCATTGAAGAATTACCTGAACTAGTTCAAAATCTTGATACTGATGATGATATTGAAAAAGACCTTTTCAATATGATTACTAATAATAATAAGGTTAATTAAGAATGCTTAA
>JARDZP010000104.1 GCA_029240795.1 Haloplasmataceae bacterium
TACGCAAGTATTGATAAGAAAATAAAAACGATAAATATTACTTCTACGAATGCAAATGAAACAAAATCTACCACTGCGTGTAATTTAGCGGTGATGTTTGCGACCAAATTCGAAAGAGTTCTATTAATAGATACTGATCTTAGAAGACCTTCATTACATTTTTTTATAGATCATAAAAACAATATTGGGCTGGTTGATTGTATAGTAGACTATGCTAATAATGATTATAAGATTTACACTATGGATATGACTAAATATGTAAAAATTATTAGTAATCCTAATATAGTTAATAATTTCCAAGTTATGACTTCTGGCACTAAGATCATTAATCCAGCAGAGTTTTTAGGTTCATCTACCTTTAAATCATTAATTAATGATTTAAAGGATAAATATGATGTCATTATCCTTGATTCAGCACCTAGCGGAATTATAGTGGATGGAATTATTGTATCATCCATTTGTGATGCAACTTTGTTCGTAATCGAATATAATCGTAATACGATTGAATCGACTAAAAGTGTGTTGAATCAGCTGAAAAATGCTGGAAGTAATGTGATCGGATCCCTTTTAACTAAAGTACCTACAAGTAAACGGGAACAAAATCAAGCTTATTACCAAAGTTATTAGTGAGTGAGAGTGGTGGATTAAATGACTAATGAAGAAATGAGTACAATTGATTTGCGTGAATTATTTCATGCGTTTTATAAAAATAGTATTTTAATTATTGTAGTCACCGTATTATTTACTCTAGCAATGGGGTTATATACGAAATATGGAATTGCTGAAAAATATGAAAGTAAAACTTTAATATCCCTTGTCTCGACTAATACAGAAACGAATCAATCTTCTGATCAGTTTAGACGTTCTGTCGAACTAGCGAAGCGTTATTCTGTGTTATCTAAATCTGAAACTGTATTAAAAGAAGTGAGAGAAGATGTACAAGAACTTCATAGTACTATATTATCTACAAAAGATATAGCGAATAGTTTTACAGTTGTATCCGTTGAAGAGACGGATATATTAAGAATTACTGTTACTTACACAGATAAAGTAATTGCTAAAACAATTGCACAATCTGTAACTGAACACAGTAGAGACGCATATACTGCCGCTTATCAATATGATAATGTATTTATTATTGACAATGCAGAGATCATTAATGATCCAGTATCGCCAAAGTTAACTTTAAATACGCTAATTGGTTTAGTCTTAGGTGTTATGGTTTCAATTGGAATTGTGTTACTGAAGGAATTCTCCAATCGTAAAATTAAAACACAAAAAGATATTGAAGAATATTTAGGTATTTCTTATTTTGGAGCCATTCCAAATGATAAGAAAATTAAGTATCAAAAATAATGAGTGTTGGAAGTCAATATTTACCAAATATTGACTTTTTTAATTTGCATATCTAAGATAAATACAATATAATTAATTAATGTAGATGTATAAGATTAAAAAATGACAAAAATAGACTCATAAAAGTTTATATAATGTTATTATAAAAATAATAGAACATTTAAGGATGTGCAAATTACATGAATTCAAATAAAAATAACTTTGATCATTTAAATATGGATTTGGACAAGTTATTTAATAATAAAGAATTAGATTTAATAGACAAAAAGTTTATTGAAATAGTGAGTAAAAACAAAGTTGATTCTAAGAACAAAATTGGAATGAATTATTTTATCGCAAGAGAAATATCAGATGATGATTTTATGAGCATAGTTTTAAAAAATATCGATAAGAAAAAAGAAGAAAAGTTAAATAGTTATTTAGAGAAATATTTAATAAAAGAAGATAAGTTTGATCAAAGTATTAAAGAAAAAGCAATTATAGATGAAAGAATGGAAATTGTTACTGTTGGTCACAAATTTTCATTTAGAAAATTATTTTTTTGGAGATATAGTGTGTCAGTAGGAATTAGTGTTTCTATTATCTATTATTTATATAATTATGTTGTGAGGTAGGAGGGGTAGTGTGAAAAGACTATTATTGTTATTATTCTTTGTAGTCATGTTTGTTACTTTGTCAGATCGTAGTGTTTATGCTGATGAAAATTTAACGATTGATGGTTTAGAAAATTTTAATAATAAAGAATTTCCGATAAAAACAGACTTAAGTAAGATAAATTTTACAGAGGGACTTACACTATATGATTTTGAAGGAGATGAGTTTAATCTTTCAAATTTATTAGTTGATTATTCTAAAGTTAATATAAATAAACATGGAACTTATAATATAGATTATTATTTTTTGGATAGTGATAATAATAAACATGTATTAGAAACAATTAATATCAAGATGATTGATTCTATAGCTCCTCAAGCTAGTGTGAAGGAAATCCTTTTAAATTTAAATCAACAAGTTGATTTAAAGAATTATATTTCAGTATCAGACGATTCAGGATTACCAGTTAATGTTGAATATATAACAAATGTAGATGTAACTAAAGTTGGTTTTTACTTTGTTAACTACATTGTATCTGACGCTGGTGGGAATTACACTACTGTAAAAACGAAAGTAATTGTCTCAAATTATGTTGAAATTGATCATGAAGCCCCAACATTCAGTCATATTCGTGAAGAAATAACAATCTCTCAAGGACATGATGAAACTAAAGCATTAGAAATATATAAATCTGGTGTACAAGCTTATGATGGAGAAGTAGAAATAACTGATCAAATTGAAGTGGTGACAAACAATGTTGATCGCTTTAATGTGGGGTTTTATATTATCACATATTATGTGAGTGATGCAGCAGGAAATGTTTCTGTAGCAAATACGAAAGTAATAGTTGTGGATGATGATGTAGATTATCCAGTTATTATTGGACCACACCAAGTAGATATCACAATAAATACCACACCAAATTTTAGAAATTTTGTGACAGCAATGGATGAAATTTGTGGAGATTTAACAGATGAAATAACTTTTCAAAATAACGTCGATTTGAATAATTTTGGTGAGTATTATATAACATATCAAGTTGAAGATTATAGTGGAAATCAAGCAGAAAAATCGATTCGAGTGGTTGTTAAAGATAATGTGAAACCAACTATTACTGTTCCTAATACATTACAAGTGAATATAGGCAGTGATTTAGATTTAAAAACACATATTAAAGTAACAGATAATTACGATCAAGAAATTGATTATATATATGATGCTTCTAAGTTAAATTTAACTACTGTTGGTACTTATGTAATCACTGTACAAGCAATAGATCAAGCTGGGAATATAGAAAATGAAATGTTTTTTGTTAATGTATATGATGATTCTAGACCAGATGTGTTATATGAAGATCCAATTATTTTAGGTTCATTAGTAGCAGCTGGAGTATCTTTAGTTGTTATACTCGTTTCAAGTATATTTAGTAAGAGTCGTAGAAGAAGATATCGATAATTTTATATAATTTAAACTATATGTAACTTTTTATAAATATATAAAAAGTTACTTTTTTATGTTAATTTTGAACAGTTTTATGTACTTTTTATATATTGTGTTGAAAAAAAGGTCGAATAATGTTATAATTTGATAGATTTTGTTTATTACATGTAAAAAATTAAATAGACAAAAAATTTAAATATAAAAAGAAAAGGTATATGTACGTGGAGGAAATTGATAATGAACAAAAAATTAATAACATTATATGATCCGAATTCTAATATAGCAGAGATTTATCGTTCGATTAGAACTAATATAGAATATTCTTCGATTGATAATCCTTTAAAAGTCATTAATGTTACTTCTACTTTTGCTAATGAAGCAAAAAGTACCACAACTTGTAATTTAGGGATAATATCTGCGATTAAATCAAAAACGATTTTACTTGTAGATTTAGATTTAAGAAATCCATCAGTTCATAAAATGTTTCAAATTAAAAACAGTTTAGGTTTAACTGATTTGTTAATTGATTTTGTTGAAAATGGTGAAAATGTTAATATCGATAAATACCTGCAGCAAATTGATGAACCCAGTGTGAAAGAAAAATTGTTTATTTTAACATCAGGTACTGAAGTAGTTAATCCTACTGAAATATTGAGTTCTAAAAAAATAAAAGAATTATTTGAATTTTTGAAACAACGTTTTGATCAAATTCTTATTGATAGCTCACCAAGCGGGGTAATTTCAGATGGGATCATTACTTCAACGATTGCTGACGGAACGATCTATATCGTTGAAAGTGGAAAAACGAAAATAGATATAGCTGAACAAACAATTAATCAGCTTAGAAATTTAAAAGTAAATCTATTAGGTGTCGTATTAACTAAAGTTCCTTCTAAGACAATGGGTTATGGTTATTATGGTTATGGACAAGTATCGGATTCTGAAAACAAACGAAAAATCCGTATTAATTTAGACTAGAGGAGGAATGAAGATGGAAAACAATAATATAGAAACTGTTGATTCAATTAATTTACAAGAATTATTTTTAGTTTTATGGAAAAATGTGATATTTATAGCGATTTTAACGATTATAAGTGCAGCTGCTTTTGGCTCTTTTACTAAGTTTTTTATGGAAAAAGAATATGCGAGTGATACTTATGTTCAAATAAGTTCTAGTCAACATGGTGGAACATATACTGATTTACAATATTCAAAAGCTTTAGTTAAGAATTATGTTTTTCAAGCTAATAGTAGAACAGTATTAAATCAAGTGATTAATGATGAAGCATTAAATTTATCTATGGGATATGATGAACTTAAGAATTTAGTTAAAGTATCACAAATTACGGATACCGATATTATAAAGATAGAAGTTACCACAAACGATTCACAATTATCAGCAGATATTGCGAATAAAGTCTCTTATTATTTAACTGAATTTGTTAAAACGGATGTAAATGTATTAGATGTAAGACCGTATGACGCTGCAATTCAAAATACCAATTCAGTAGGTCCTAATTTAATGTTAAATACTGTCATTGGTTTAGTAATGGGAGGAATGATTTCTGTTGGGATTGTTTTATTAAAAGAATTTTTAAATCGTACTGTTAGAACATCTAAAGATGTGGAAAAGTATTTAAATTTACCTGTATTAGGGGCTATTCCTATGTTAGAAAAGAAGTATATTGATTAATAAATTTAAAGTTTAAATGGTTATGTAAATAAACCACGAATTTTTCGTGGTTTATTTATGTATTATGGATAATAATTTGTGAATACTTTAGCAATTACAAAATTGTCCATAAAAATGTAAATAATACTCATTTTTGTGTAAAATATACAATAAATTTATTCTTTTTACTTGCTTTTTATGATTTTTTATATCAAAATTCACTTTATTATGATAAAATAATCTATAGAAAAAGTGTTATTGAGAAACGAAATTTATTAATTTTTAATTCATTTATAGAAGATAAATAAATTTATTAATTTACTAAAAATCTTAAATATAAATTTATATATTTTTTATCACATTTAAAAATTATAAAATCTTTTTCTAATAAATTGAATTAATATTATTTAGTGAAGTTGTTTCAGGGGTATGATTACAAAATGCATAAGTTAATAATATTAATTTTATTGGCACGGTTATGTGTAATACCCCGTATAAAAAACGGGGTATTTGTGTAAAATTATAATAATTTATAGGAAGTGTTAATATGCTAACAGCGTTTATTATGGCAGGTGGTAGTGGCGAAAGATTTTGGCCATTATCAACTAAAGAAAAACCTAAACAATTATTAAATTTAGTTTCTGATAAAACAATGATTAGAGAAACAGTAGACAGGATTTTACCTTTAATTCCTGTTGAAAGAATTTATATAGGGACTAATGCGATTCAAGCGGCATTAATTAAAAAAGAACTTTACGATATACCAAATGATAATATTATAATAGAACCATCATTTAAAGATACTGCAGCTGCGATTGGTTTTGGAACTACGGTAATTCAAAGAAAGTTTCCAGAAGCAACGATTGTTGTTTTAGCTTCCGATCATCTTATTGTAGATGAAGAGAATTTTAGACAAGCAATTGTGAAAGCAAGCATTGTCGCAAAAGATGGTTTTATTGTCACTTTAGGGATCAAACCGAATAAACCTGAAACAGGATATGGTTATATAGAACTTAAAGAGAATTTAGTCATTGGACAACCTGTTAAATCTAGAAGGTTCTTAGAAAAGCCTAATCTTGAAAGAGCAACTGAATATGTTGAATCAGGTCATTTCTTATGGAATAGTGGGATGTTTGTTTTTACAATCAATACATTGTTTAGTGCTTTTAATGTGTTAGCTAATGATCATTTTAATATCCTTAAGGATATTAAAAATAAAATACAAAATAAAGTTGGAATTGATTTAGCAAATATTGTCAAAGCTGATTTTGAAAAGTTTGAAAAAATTTCGATAGACTTTGCGATTATGGAGAAAGCAAACAACATTATGGTCATTCCGGTTGATTTTGGTTGGAATGATGTGGGAAGTTTTCCATCGTTAGATGAAGTATTTGAAAAAAATGAAAATGGTTCAGTGATTAGAACGAGTAATGTAATTGAAGTGGAATCCAGTAACAACATCATTATAAATGAAGGTAAGAAAAAGATTATCGCAACAGTGGGAATTAAAGATTTAGTGATTGTTGAAACAGATGATGCATTATTAGTCTGTGACAAAGAACATTCGCAGTATATAAAAAAAGTATTAGCTAAGTTGAAGTAGGGTGAGTAAGAATGAAACGTATTAATTTTAAAATTTTGTTAATGGGATTAGATTTAGTTTTAGTTGTTTCTATGTACCTATTAACACCATTATTAACAAAAGATTATGATTCAGTTAGATTTAGTATTACTGTCTTTAAACCTGATATATTAGATATTTTAAAGAATTTATATTGGATATTACCTATTTATTGGTTTTCGTTTTATTTTTTTAAATTATATTCTAGTCTATGGCGTTATGCAAGTGTTGAAGAAGCCATAAATGTCTTCTTTGCGATTGTTTCATCTTCTGCCCTAGTTGCGTTATTCAAACCCTTATTCAAATCCGAACTTCAAGTTAATGAAATAATTATCGCAAATCTTTTACTTTTCTTGATATTAGTGGGAATAAGATATAGCTATCGAAT
>JARDZP010000180.1 GCA_029240795.1 Haloplasmataceae bacterium
ATTTAATTTAAAATAGCTACTCAAAGGTAGAAGAGTAGTACTAAAATAAGCCTCTGGGATTTGACCCCAGAAGCCCAATATAATCTTATAAATTCCACACTTTATTGGATTTATGTTTAATATTGCTTATAAATTATTAGTAAATCCAACTACAACTTTACTGTTTAATATATTTTCTCTACTTCTTTGACTGTCAACATCAAAATCAAATTTAGTCATTTCATCAACAAGAATAACATCACATTTTCTATATTGAACCATATTGAGCATTTTTAAATCAACGACAGCAATATGTAATCCTAGTGATTTTGATAATTTCTCTAATTCAATATGTTCACGTTCGTAGTTTTTAACCAAAATAGGTATTTTATAATCATTACTTAATCTAAATAAGGCAGTAGTCTTGCCAGTTCCACGATGTTTAACTTCTGCATTGTTACCATATTCTAATTCAATTCTTTGTGATATTTTCTTTTCTACAAATAACTTTAATATATCATACCAATCATTTTTAATAGTAATATCAGATGTTATAACATTTTCACCAATGTATTGAAGTTCTCTAGTCACTGCATCAATATTTTTCATTATGTTCAGTGCCTCGTTAAAACTATTGTCGTTGATTAGAATATTGTATTTCCTTACTAAGCTATCTAAATTACCTTGTAAAATCTTTATACTTTCTTTGTTCATTGTAAATCCTCCTTGACGTATCGGTCGTCACCCTAATTTTGAGTGGTTACACTCGAATAAAGAGCTACGCTGTGACACGTAACTCTCCAAATAATCAAATTGCAGTCCAAACGGCATAATCAATTAATAATCATCTACAAATGCAAGCTAATCTACATCAACAGTAAATACCATTACATCATTGCCTCTGTTATGTCCATTGTAAACATCTTCACTTACTTCAGATTCAACAAACATAAATCCATCACAATCATAATATTCAGCATTTTTATTGATTGCCTTTTCAACAAATACTTCACCATCGTCTAAAATGGTTTTTAATAATATTTCAGTAGTGTATTTGTCAGAAATAATATGTACCATATCTAATTCTGATTCTTCGTTTAACAATGTATCTAGAATATCTTGCATAAGGTGAACAGGGCAGCAATAGTCTTCATGCTGCACACGCACTGATTTTTCATAACGCATATATGTTTAATACCTCTTTTCTAATCAAAAATTATCTTGTCATATCCGGTATAGCCATTCTTCGTAAACTTACATACCTTAACTGCACCTTTACAATCTTTATATAAACTATCCGAATATGGATCGCTACCTATAAATCCATCAGCTACAATAACATCTCTATTATTTATATCTCCGGCACCAACAACAGATTCTTTACCTGCATGAAAATGTCCCAAAAATGCGTAATCAAAAAATACTCTGTAGAAATCACTTAAATCCTTTAATACGTTATCGTTGGCACTTTTTAACTGATGCCCATGCTTGGCAATACATTTAAATCCTTTAACATCAAGAATAATTGGTTTATCTTCAAATTCTATATGTACATTCACACGAGGATTGTTAATCAACATATCATAAATATGATTTACTATTACCTTTTCTAAATCTTCTCCTGCCAATTCACTTGCTTTCGTTCCAATTGGACGAGTCTGAGAGTGGTTAGAATTTTGCACTGGATAGAAATCAATATCACAATAAGCTGATAATTCATTTAAAAATGAAGCCATAATTCTAGGGAACTCTACTACTGCATTAACCACTGGGATTTGATTTATGAGTAAATCTGTAAGCCTAAGTAAGCCTTGAATATCATCGCCTAATCCTAATATAGTAAGCTTTTTCAAGTGTTTTTCTTCAATTAATACAATCAATTTTGATAATAACTTACTAAATCTTTGCTTTACAATTTCAATTGAATATTCATTATGAGCAGATTTAAATTTTGCACCAAAATGGATATCGGCAATGAGAATTACATATTCATCGTCGTTATTACGTTCAATGGTGTATGACTTTATTTCGGGAAGTGGGAGAGTAATAATTGCATCCCTAACATTTTCATAAAATAATTCAAACCTACCATCTTGTCTATCTTGTCTATCTCTTTCAAGTTTTGTTGCTTGCAGCTTATATCTTTCTTTTCGAATATTTTCTTCTACTAATTTATGTTCTTCAATAAGAGATTTTACTTTTTCGCTTTCTGACCCACATTCTAAAATAGCATCATTATATCCATCTAAATATGGTTTAACGTATTTTCTATGAGCTGACTCATCATAATTAACGGCAAAAGCTTCGTTACACAAATCACCTATTTCTTTATTACTTAATCCATAAGCATCTTGATTTTTATATAAACGTAATCTATAATCTTTGTTTAATTCGTTAGGTCTTTTTAAACATTCAGTATTAATTTCACTCATCCTTTCAAAAATAAATTTAAAAATCATTGACAATAGAGTAGTAGTTGACGTATACTTAATATGGGATAATGTATGGTAAAGCCTAAATAAAAAAAATAAATTAAATAGCCGAATGAAATCCGACTTTTATGTTACCCTATTCCTCTTCAACATCCTCATCACTATAGTAATAAATAACTTCTTCAACATCATCTTCATCATTGTTACTTTTGTT
>JARDZP010000105.1 GCA_029240795.1 Haloplasmataceae bacterium
ATCTATAGATGAAGTAGTAATCACCTGCTCATCTTTGTTAAATAGTAAGAGATCTTTAAATATTTCATTATATAAAATTAAAACAACAAATGATAAAACAAATATAATGATTATACTAAAAAATAGTGATTCTTTTTTCATAATAATATCAATCCCTCCCAAGTTATAATTATTTTTTTATATAATGCGTATTACGAAAAAGTAACAACAGTTTCGTGTTTTCTAACATTTACCCCATGACAATTATCATATTCATATGATTCAGTATCAATATTATTTTGAGTAAAATTACTTTTAATTACAGAATATGTAGGATGATATTCTTGGTAATACTCAGTAGCAAAAACACTTTGAAATTTTGATAAAAATATTTAAAATATCAAACTAAAACAAATAATTATTTTTTTCATTTATTTATTTCCCTCTTTTAAATTCCCACCCTGATATTTTATTTAATTTTAAGTCTTAACATAAATCTTGTCAATATATGTATGGAATTTTGTAAAAAATATGTGATTATGTGTTAAATCGATCAATTTTTCAAACTTTTTATAAGGAATTTTGTCATTTTATGTCGAATATATAAAAATAACTTACATAATAAAAGCCAGTAAATTAGTAGTATCTCAACGACTTTGTCATAGTTATATAATGAAACACTTAATACCTTAACTTTATGTTTTCAAATAACTAAAAAGAGATCTACTACTAACTGGTTCTTACTCAGGTTAGGATAACACAATAAATCAGGTATCTTCAGATATCTGATTTATTTCGAAAAATTAATATTAAGTAATAAAAGCTAAATTTAATCTGTGTGAAATAAAATAGAGCTATTCGAAAATCAAGCGAATAGCCCTTCATCATTCATATAGTACCCTAACTTAAGGAAGAACCTTACTTCATAGTATCTATTCTTCTTTTTATATTAAATGTATGTTATCTACTTTTTTTAATATAATCCAAAAGTTTGGTCAACAGCTAGCGTAAATAAGATTCCCATACCAGGTTCATCTATTTTTAAGTCAGCTCTAACTTTAGCTACAATTCCTTCAGTTGTTTTACTATCAGCTAAAATCATTACTACTTCTTTTTCAGGTTCTATAGGTATTGCGAATAACATTTTATGTTCATGAATACCTGACCCTCTACCATTAATAATTGTACCACCACGAGAACCAGCTGAAACAGCAGATTCTAGAACATCTTCAGCTCTACCCTTATCGACAACTACAAAAATAGCATTATACATATTCGTTTTTAAACCTCTACTTTCATTAGTATTATTGTATACACAGTCACAATGACCTAAAAAATTCAATAATGAAAAGGTAAATGCGATGCCATGATGTGGTCTTTCAAATTGAAATTTTTCATTTAATGCTTCAAGTGCGCCTTTTGTTACTTCTTTATCTGAAGCCATTAAGACAATTTCTTTACGAACATCAGTAAGATCTAAAATCTTTAAAATATGATTATTTACTGTTCCACGTCCTAAAATAATTGTTGCACCTGTAATTCCATTTAGTTTAGCTGTTTTGATCACTTTGCTACCTTTACCAAAATCAACTACAACACATATTAAGTTATAATTTTTTATTTCAGAATGATTATTCATTTTATTTTATAATCCTCCTTTTCTAGATTTAACTTTATAAATTAATCCTAGAATTTGTAATGCGATTAGTGGAGTTAGTGCGACCATCGCAATCATTCCAAATCCATCTGTAATTATATTTGCTCCTTCAGTTGCTTCCGTAACACCTTGAACAAAGGCGAAAATAAATGTACCTATCATTGGTCCTGAAGCAACTCCGCCAGAGTCGAAGGCAATCCCTACGAATAATTTAGGAACAAAATACATCATTGTTAAAGCAATTAAGTAACCTGGTAATAAATAGTGCCATAATTGTAGCCATGGAACGAGAACTCTTATAATTGCGAGTGCAACAGCTACACCAACTCCAAGTCCTAGAGTTGCAGTGACTGTACTTCTTTTTAAAGAACCACTCGTTACATCTTCAATTTGTTTATTCAATATATAAACAGCTGGTTCAGCCATTATAATGACAACACCAAGAATAAACCCAATCAAAATGACTAACCATGATTTGTCTAGAGACGCTAATAAGTAACCAGTACTTTTACCAACTTCCATGAATCCTGCGTCAACACCAGTTAAGAAAATGACCAAACCGATTAATGTATACAACATCCCTTTAAATACTTTTTTTACTGTTCTTTTCGGAAGTTTGAATGCAACTAATTGAAAGAAAATAAAGATAACAAGTAAAGGAGTAAGTGAAACTAATACTTTTCCTACTTGTGATGGCATTATATCGATAAAGGGTTTAAATATTGATGTAGATTCTACTACATCAGAATTTAAATCACCCGTAAACTGTTCAAAGTCATAAAAGAAACTCATAATTAATACGCCTAAAATGGCTCCTGCTGAAGCAATTGCGACTAATCCAAAACTATCATCACTTGATGAAGTTCCTTTTTTCTTCATTGAGGAAACCCCTAAACTTAGAGCTAACATAAATGGAACTGCCATTGCACCAGTAGTTGCACCAGATGAATCAAATGCGATTACTAAAAATTCACTTGGAGTAAAAATCGCAAACGCAAAGATTATCATATATAAAACAGTTAAAACTTTATGTAATGCGATATTAAAAACAGTTCTGAGTAAACCAACAGATACCATGATTGCCAAACCGATTGAAACAGCTATTATTAAGCTCCAGTTAGTTATGAGACCACTTGTAACATCATTCACTTGACTTGCTAGTATATGAAGAGCTGGTTCAGCAACTGAAATGAAAAATCCTAGAAAGAGTCCAACTATACCTACAATATAGGCATTATTACTTTTCGTTAATGTTGATCCCATCATTGTTCCAATTGGAGATATACTTATTTCAATACCAAATAAAAATATTGACATTCCAATAACAATAAAAAGTGATCCAAGTAAAAATCTAAAAATTTGATATGTTTCTAGTGGAGTAATTGTAAAATGTAAAATTAAGACAAAAATAGTTATTGGTAAAACGGAAAATAATACTTCTTTAAATTTACCTAAAAGAATATTCAAATATAACCCACTTCCTTTCTTTTAATTTAACTATATTAAAAAAGAATAGACTTGTAAATACGATTAAGTAAATAAATTTTTAATAAAAATATATTCTCCCCTAATTGTAATGAAAACATATCTATTCTGTTAATATTATAACATAAATTTGTGAAAATAATAAATAATTTATTATTTACATTAACTTTAATATGATTGGTTGAAATAGTAATTAAGTCATCATCAACTATATACTTTTTAATAGGTTTCATATACCATAAATAAACCAACTTCACCATCATCCCTCTATTCAAAGAAACAATATTAATACTTGAACAATATGCAAAATATTGCCATAGAACTGTGGATGAAAATGCTGATTCAATAATCGCTCAAATTAATGAAGATTCTGATTTTTTAGAATATATAAATAAAAAACGATATAATAAGAAACTTCTAAGTGCTGTTAGAAAATAAAGGGGTATATATGAAGAGAGAAAAACTAAACTAAATTATATTAATTATAAAAAATGTTATAAGTTAGTTGATGATTTTGTAGTTATTGATATTGAAACAACAGAATTTTTTCATGAATATCATAAGATTTTTCAGTTAGGGGCTATCTTTCAGAAATAATGAAATTGTAGATAAAATAAACTTATTTATTAATCCAGAAGTTTCCAAATCATGAATATTTACATATGAAAGTAAATAGCATTAAAAAACAACAAAGTGTATTATATTTATTCTCATTGACGTTATTTAGTATTAATTATAGAATTAAAACATCATGAGTTATGATCGAGATATTATAATAATTTAATCATCAAAGGGGGTTACATAGGTGAAAACTTATAATTATAATCGTATTTGGGTATCATTATTTACCATTTTATGTTTTATTTTAAGTATATTGTTCATTTTTTTTACATTTAATTATGACGGTATGCCAGAATCTTATGGAGAAATGAGTATATTTTTAATATTTTTCATTCCAATTATTATAATTGGTTTAGGTATTAATTATTGTAAAAGACAGATTATAATTACTAACAAGAGTATTATATTAGAAGTTGGTAAAAGACGTAATAAAATTAAGTGGCAAGAAATGTATAAAATAAAATATTTTTACTATATAAAACAAGTGATTATTTACAATCAGAATAACAAAATAATTTTTTCATTAAACTTATTAACTTTAAAAAACTCAAGAAATTTATTTTTGGAATTATATAATGAACTTAAAAATAAGAATATGGAGCATATCTTTAGTAATTCGTGCATCAAATTATTACCAAAAAATTAAATAGGATGGCAATTATGCCATCCTATTTTTTATTTCTTCAATTTTATCACCAAAGCCGTTGATAGATTTAATATTGTCTCTTTTCTCATTTGCTTTATCTGTAGTAAAGTCTATATTTTCATTAAGAAATGCAATTAACATTTTTTCAAGAACCAATGTTTGATTTTCTCCACTCCACTCAATTAAATCGTCTAGCTTGTCTCTGAAAAAATAGTAAAAGGGATAACCTCAATTTTTCTCTTTTTCATTGGAAATCCTCCATATATTATTTTGTTCAAAATTAAAAATAAGGAGATGTTTAATTGAAAACTCATAATATAAAATGATTCAAAGAAGAGATATCATCATAATTATATAATATCTTTCATTTTTTACAAATATTTTTCTAATAAAAAATATAGAAAAGGACGTTTAATTAAACATCCAATTTTATATTTATAAATACTGTGATTTTATATGTTTTTTCTTAGGATTTAGTGAAAAACTATACACTTTCGTCCAAACTTACAAACGAAAGGGGCTTTTCCATAGATTAATTAATTGATTGTGGTTTAGATGAATTTTTATGAAGTAGATAGCCTAAATATTTTTTTATATGATAGTAAAAAACATTTTCTCCTTCTTATAAAACGCTTTTAAATTATTTATTAATGTATTTATTTCTTTTCGCTGAAATTACCAATAAAAAGGTGTTTACATTTTAGTAATTTTTTATTATTATATAAAGGTGTATTTTTATTATTGGAGGTAAACATGAGTGTATTAACAGTTAAGAATGTAACCCATGGATATGGAGCTAGACAAATATTAGATAATGTATCATTTCGTCTCTTAAAAGGTGAACACGTTGCTCTCGTTGGTGCTAATGGTGAAGGAAAATCAACCTTCTTAAATATAATTATTGGTAACTTACACCCTGATGAAGGAACAGTTGAATGGTCAAATCGAGTTATTGTAGGTTATTTAGATCAACATTCTGTTTTAAATCCAGGAACAACAATTAGAGATAATTTACGGCTAGCCTTTAGTCATCTTTTTAATTTAGAACAAGAAATGTTTAATAGTTATGAAAAGATGGGTGAAGTAGACGGCGATGAAATGACGAAAATGTTAGAAGACGCTGCAGAAATCCAAAATATCTTAGATAGCAGTGGATTTTATACAATAGATGCCAAAATTGATCAAGTAGCGCAAGGTCTAGGATTGACAGATATCGGTCTAGATTCATTTGTTGATCAATTAAGTGGTGGTCAAAGAACAAAGGTTTTATTAACCAAATTGTTACTGCAAAACCCAACAATTCTTATCTTAGATGAACCTACAAACTATTTAGATGTAAATCATATCGAATGGCTAAAAAATTATTTGAATAATTACGAAAACGCCTTTATTCTTGTATCGCATGATATCCCATTCCTTAATGAAGTTTGTAATTTAATTTATCATGTTAAAAATTGTGAGTTAACACGTTATGTTGGAAATTACGACGAGTTTGCTCGCTTATATGATCTAAAGCAACAACAATTTGAAAAAAGTTATGAAAGACAGCAAAAAGAGATTGAAGTATTAGAAGACTTTATTGCTCGTAATAAAGCACGAGTAGCAACACGTGGTATGGCTAATAGCCGTGCGAAAAAATTAGACAAAATGGATATTATTGAAAAACCACGAGAAAAGTCAAAACCAGCCTTTAGATTTAAGGAAGGTAAAACTCCAAGTCGCGTTTTAATTGAAGCGAAAGACTTAATAATTGGTTATGACTCACCTCTTACTAAACCGATTTCATTTGAAATCGAACGTGGTAAAAAAATCGCAATTTGTGGTGTTAATGGTTTAGGTAAATCAACATTACTAAAAACTATGCTTGGAATAATCCAACCTATTTCAGGAACAGTTCGATTTGGTGAAAATGTTATTCCAGGTTATTTCCAACAAGAAGATCATAAAGATAATATCAACACCGCTTTAGAAGAATTATGGAAAGAATTTCCATCTCTATCAAATCATGAAGCTCGTACAGAACTTGCAAGATGTGGATTAACTACTGATAATATTATGAGTCCTATGAGAGTGTTATCTGGTGGTGAAAATGCAAAAGTACGGTTATGTAAAATTTTATTAAAAGAACATAATTTACTAATACTCGATGAACCAACCAACCATTTAGATGTTGATGCTAAAGAAGAATTAGAAAAAGCAATTCGTGAATTTAAAGGTACTGTAATAATCGTATCTCATGAACCTTATTTCTATGAAAGTTTTATAACTGATGTTTGGAATGTTGAAAATTGGACAACAAAAATAGTATAATTATATCAAAAAGGATTAATTGAAATTGATCCTTTTTTTATATTCACTTTACTTTAGTAAATTAATATTGGTAAACTTTGTATTTAAATTATAAAAAATATATGATATCATATAATTAATTAAGATAATGTAATTTTAATTATCTTTAATATTTGAAGGGAGAAAAAAATGAGAAGAAAAACTATGTTTACTTTTTTAACTACGCTTGTTTTTAGTTTATTATTATCAGCAAGCATTTCAACCAAATCTTTATCTCTATCGTTGCCAGAATTTGAATTCGCAGTTCGAAATCAAACAGTGAATGATTTCAATTTGGG
>JARDZP010000106.1 GCA_029240795.1 Haloplasmataceae bacterium
TATAGTAAATTTACATAGTAAATTAATCGAGAAAAATATAAAAAATAAATATTAAATTTGGAGCTCGGGCATCCAGGCATCCAGAAAAAGCAGCTCTACATATATGTCTATATGTATATTATATATATATATACCACAGTATAATAAATTTTACATGATCTTATAGTGTTAAGATTTAAAATTGTTTTAGCATAATAATTTAACTAATTAGCTTATAGCTTAGCTTAACGCTAAGCCGATATTTTCATTTTTTCACTTTTTCACTTTTTTATCAGCAGAAATGTCGATAAATTAAATATTACCTCACATGAGATGGATCATAGGATTTGCATAACTTTCGCATGTTTATCTTAAAAATTTGCGTGTTTTACGTGTTTTGTATTATGTTTATACAGCGGATTGATATATAAGCGAATATTTTCGTTAAAAATATTTTTTAACTTTAATTGTTTGTTAACGGAAAGTAAAATCGTAAAAATAACTATCTCCGATTTGTTTATTTTAGTGTTGATGTATATACTTTTTAAGCCAGTAACGGTTTCTATCGAAAAAAAAATTTTAATTGTTATTGATTTATTAGCATTAATGATTTATATATATGAGATAACTATACGATTACGAATAATGGAGAATAATAAGAGAAACAAATAGATAAAGGGAAAGAGAGAGGGGGAGAGGAAAGCCGAGTGAAAGTAATATAATATAAGTAAAAAAAAAGACAAAATGAAAACGTGGGTTACTGCTGAACCTATGAAATTAAAAAAAAGAAATTTGCTATAAACTCGAATTGCAAAAAACAAACAAATTAATAATGTAATATTAGTCTTTTTGAGCTTTTTTACATGATCTGCATTGTTACCTTTGTTTATGCTCGAATCGAGAAATAGTGTGAGATTCATCAAACTTGGGCTAGAATGCAATTCAAACGCGTTTTGAAAAAAATTTCCTAATATCAAATTATATTTGAACTTCTGTTATGTTCCAAGTAATAGAAGTTTATATTGTGATTAATTCGATTATAGTAGCAAATGTAAATTATTTCGCAAATGTAAAATACCAACTGTTCCAAAGTTGAAAATTTTTTGCAAATGTAATTTGTTTTTGTAAACATGTAATAAAAATTTAAAAAAAATGTAAAATAAATAAATTTAAAAACTTATTCTAATAATATTGAAGTCATATTGAATAATAAATAAAACGTATAGTTTAATAAACAGCAAGCATCATAACTAGTAATAGTAATCATCATAAATTATAATAATAACAACTCAATTGTTAAAAAAAATTAAAAAAAAGTAAGTCAATATATGAAATAGAAATGAAAATAAAAATAGAAGGAAAAACCGATCATGAATTGAATGAATATTAATGATATTAATGATATTAATTAATGAGTAATTTGAAACAAAAAGTAATTTTGAGTATAAGATTAAAATTAAATCAAGAAACCAAGTTTAGTTTCTTCACTAATTGGTTTATGAACATTAATTTGGAAGTAATAAGCTGGATCATTCACTAACACCCAATTACCTGCAGGTTGATAATTACAGATAATATAATTATTAACAGGCATTGGACAAATTTTATAACCACAACCAATTTGGGTAGTATCAGCCCAAACAAGTTGAGTAAAGTGACCAACTGAAGATGAAAAACCTGGATTATTGTAATCATATTGTGTAATTTCATTAAACCAAGCAGCAACTCCATAAGCTTTTTCAAAATCGTAACCAAAAGCTAAATTTTCACCATATGTATCAGAATTTGAAGTATGTGATAAATGTGGAGTACAATCAAATTCATCAGCACGAGCTTGAGCAAGAGCTGCAATTTCATCAGACCATTCAACTGGATTCGTATTTTGCATTAAAGCTCTATAGTTATTATGAGCTGCTAAATAAGTATTTTTAAAATCAAAAACTGCTGGTAAAGCAGGCGGTGTTGGTAAAGTTGTTGAAGAGGAAGTTGAAGATGAGGAAGTTGAAGATGATGAAGATGATGAAGATGATGTTCCAGCATTTACAGATGTAACTAGAGCGTCAGCGGAAGATGCTGCTGATGAAGATGATGTTGTTGATGAAGATGATGTTGTTGATGAAAATGATGTTGTTGATGAAGATGATGTTGTTGATGAAGATGATGTTGTTGATGAAGATGAAGTTGTGGATGAAGATGAAGATGAAGTTGTGGATGAAGATGAAGATAAAGTTGTGGATGAAGAGCTTGTGGATAAAGAGCTTGTGGATGAAGAGCTTGTGGATGAAGTTGTAGCTGAAGGTGTTTCAAAATCAGTTTGAATGGTTGAAGTTGCTACCGGGAAAGCGATATTATTAGTTGAATAAACTGTTGAATAAATTGTTGATGTACATCCAGAGGAAACAATGTCTTCAGGTGCTAAAGAACTAATAGCTGAAGTCAATGGTAAAGCAGAAAGCACAGAAGCTAATAGAGTATTTGAAAGTTTCATTATATATAATATATGATTATTTATTTAATTGATAATTAATTATAGTCTTTTTTTTTGTCTTCTTTATATGTGATAAAGTTGACAATAACAAAGCAGAGATATTAACTAGTAGTGAATTGATTAAAAAGTGATTGATAAAATGGTTGAAAGAGAACTTTATTCAATTTTGTAAAAAAGTGGATGAATAAGTTAAAATAAAATAAGGAAAATGAGAGTTGTTAAATAGACAGAATGAGAGAATAATAGGAAATGATAGATAGCAATTTGTTTAATATTAAATGTGCTGATATATTTTAAAATGAGATTACAATTAAAGTATTAGGAACTAGAACAAAGAAAAAAAAATAGAAAGATTTTCCTATTTTGAGTGTGGAAATATCAGCAGTGATTGTATTTAAGGTTAAGAGAATCTAGTGCCATCTTTATAGTTTTTCTAAATATGAACATAATTTATTATTAAATTGGGAATAATTAATTAGGATTTACTTAATATTAATCGAAAATGGGGTATTTGTACTAAAAAAAAAAGGCAATAATATAATTTTTGATACGAGGAAAGCAATCTTGTATGATTTACTTCCCGAAGAACAATAAATTATCTGATTTCATGCATAAACTTTTTGGTGCGAATTTTGAGTTAAAAGACATATGGTATTAAACCCGACTGAAAGTTTGTTTGGCAAATTTTGGTGACAGCGCTGGTTATTGAACTTTGCGCGTTCCATTGTGGTATGTTTTTGATTGCTATAAAAATTACTAAATTGATAAACCAGCGATTATTTTCTAAGCAATAATAAATAATATTTAATGAATCTGTACATATATATACGCTGGTTTTTTTGGTTTGAGGCTAACTATTTAGTATTAAATTTGACTATTGCTGGGTTTAAGATTAGATTAGATTAGTTATTTCTTATTAATAAATCTGTATTTAATACAATATATATAAATTACTTTACTTCTACATAAATATATATATTAGCTTTTATAGAGCTTTGCTATATATATAGATTGATATATTCATTTATATAGATGTAATTCCAATTTATACTACCAAAGAAAGAGCAACTTTATCCGTTATTAATGTAACCTAAAAGTACAAACTAAATTACCTAATTAGATCTCAAGTGCGACGGCTAAATTGTTTCCTCATATAATTATAATGCATAATCATGTAATCTCTCATTAAATTATAGTTATTTTAACTTTGAGTGCAATAATTTGCTACCTATTTTGTTCACCAACTCTAGTATGAACCCATTAATAATCCTTCACTTGCTCATTTGATTGAAATTTTTTGAATTTTTGGATTTTTATTTTTTAAAAATTACGGTGCAAGCGGTATTAAATAAAATAAAAAATAAAAAAAAATTGTATGACTCCCAGCTGGCTGCACTAGCTGTTCATTTTTTCTCCTCCCTCCCTTTCTGTTTTTTTTTCCTCTTAGCAACAATTGCCGATATATTACCATCTGATTTTTTTGTTTTTTTTTTTTAATTTTTTAATGACATTAATTTTGCCCTTTTTTTTCCTTGACACAATTTATGGGCATCGATCTCATATCTGTCTTTTACTTGGGCTCTCTCGATCTGGTTTCAAAATTATGTAACTAACCTAACTTGGAAATACATAATAACTTATGCATTTAATCTATTTATTTTACATAGATCTTATTAAATCATGTATATACATATATAAGTTAGTTGGTTACTCTCTTTCTTCCCCAACTTATAGAATCAATTGATTCATTTCTATTTACATCAAATATTTTATTAATCACTTAAAATATTCGGTAATATACAACGTAATGATAGTTTTCTAGCTTATAGTTCATAATAAATTGTTAGATTTTTCGGATTCCCGATGAGCTAACTTCTTTGAAAATTTAACAATATATGATCTAATATTGCTTATTTCCACAAAATAATAAGCGATATTAAATATCCTTAATTGTGTTACTGAATTCAGACGTCACTTTTTTTTTTCTTTTCTTTAAATATTATTTAATGTAACATATTATTGTATGATTTATTTATAGGGCCAGACTCTATATGTATGTACATTATTCTTTACTATTATTATTATTATATAATGTTCTTATTTTTAAAACTTATTTATATTAATTACTTATCTATTCTAGGGATATTAATTATCATTATATTATTATTAATACACAATACTAGCTTTCAACGTAATTAAATTATTTTAATTAAAGTCATATATAGGAAACCAGATAGAATAATTCTAATTGCTATTATCATTATAATGACAAATTAATTCTTTATTGAAAGTAGATTGCTTCTTAATGGCGCTACTATTATCAATTTTCTCATTTTTTCTAATTTTATTATTATTGTCATCTATTACCACCAATCCTTTATAATAGCCACAAATAAAATTTCCTAAATACCAAATCAATACTATTGATAGAATGAATAATTTGTTTAAATGTCCAATTTTATTTAATGATTCATTTATAATTCGACTGATTATTGACAAACTTAATTCGCTTAATGTAATGTTATCTAAATACGAACTTAATCCCTTATTGATACAAACTTTCCATTCTAAACATTCTTCTTTTAATGCTGGTAACTGACCATATTCATCACATTTATTAATTTCATATTCTCTTAAACATTGATCTCTATGTATTTCTTGTCTAATATTCATTTGTTCAAATTCAATTGAAATATCTTGATAAATTTGTTTAATGATAAAATATCCAATAAATAAAATGATTGAATAATTTAATGTTTTTTTAAAAGTTTCAATCATAGCTAAACTTTTATTATTATTAGTACTATTATAATTATTGCTATAAGATATATCATTTTCTTCTTCATTCAGAAAATTTTCTGGATGATATGGATTGCCAACAAAATTATAAAAATGATTATGAATTATGATATTCTTATCATTGAACATTCTATGATAAACAGTTGATGATTCTTCTGATAATTTATTTGATCCTTCTTTAACTGTCAAATGTTTTTCAGATTCTTCTACATCATTATTGACATTCTTAACTTCTTGATCTCGTTGATGTCGTCCCAACAAATATCCTTCATCTTCTGGTTGTAAAAATCTTTGGAAAATTGATTTAGATTCAAACTTTTTATCATCATCGAATTCTTCCTCTGTATTTTGCTTTTGATTATTAAAGGTTATCTCCTTTTTTATCTCTTCGTTTTTAAAATTTCGACGTTGTCTTAAATTATCATGCTCCTCATATGTTATCTCATCTTCAGTGTAATCTTTCATACTAATATCTTCATCAGATATATTATTATTCAAAAATTGATCATTGCTCAATGTTAACTTGGAACTTAAATCAAACAATATTTGTTCATCATATCCATCATTCATATTTTTCATATATGAATTGGGTTTATAAATAAATCATAATTAACAGATAACAAATATAAATAAAAAAATTTGTAAACGTTTGGTTTTTGATTTGATTTTTTATTTCTTCTTTAAATTATTTATTCGCTTAACAAATAATTTTTTTTTTCTTAAGTTTTATAATTATAATTTTTCAACCTGTGTCTTAAATTCTTTTATTTTCTTATAAAATTGAAAACTATATATAGTAATAAAATGGCATCTAATAGAAGGAAGAAAGAGAAAAAGAAAGATTTTGTAAAACAAAAATTAAAGGTAGGGAAAACTGCACTAAAAAATGCAAATCATACATCAACTGAATTTAAAGCAAAAAAGATTAATATTTCTTCATCTACAAAGAATTTAATTAATAATAGTCTTAATAATAATAACAATAATAATAGATCAATAGAATATGTGAAAAAATTATCGGTTGTTAGAAAAACAACATCCAATTTAAATTCAAGAAAGGAAATTTTATCTGAATTTTTGGAATTATTGAAAAAGGATCCATTTCAAGAACTTTATCAAATTCCTTTAGATGAGTTAATTAAAGTTTTAAAAATGTTATTTTTAGATCAATCAAAGAAAATTCGTACTGATTCAAGAGAAATTTTAAATGAATTAATTAAAAATCACAATAATTTAATAATTTTAAATCATGATTCTTTAATGTTATTCATTTTTAGTGCAATGACACATTTAAAGCCAACAATTAGACAAGATTCAATTTATACATTACGTCTTATATTAGATGGTGGAGAAAGATTAAAATCTTTAACAATTTCAAATTATTGGATCAGAGTGTGGAAAAATTTATTAATTTTAATGAATTGGAAAAAAGAGAATAAATCATATGTTGATTCAAATGATTTTAAAGATTTTGATGGTATGAGATTAGAACAATTAAATTTTTTGAATGATTTCTTAAATTTTGGCTGTTTACCTGACTTAGCAACTAATATAAATGAATTGAATGATGAAAATATTATACAGCAACATGATCTATTAGCAATGTATATGATAAAACCAAATATGGGAATGTTATATCGAAATTTAAAACTTTTTGGAAATGTCAATTTAATTTCAAATAACAGTAATAATAATAATTATAATAATAATAATAATAATAATAATAATAATAATATATTGAATAAT
>JARDZP010000025.1 GCA_029240795.1 Haloplasmataceae bacterium
AGGATTTTTTAAGTTGTTTACATTGATAACCTGCTCTAGTCCTTTTTTGATATTATGAATTGTTTCAGTTATATCCACTGTATCAATACTTGATGGACCTGTTTTTGCGATTCCTATTACCTCTTTTTTTTCATTTAAAACACATACACGTGTATTGGTGCCTCCACCATCTACGCCAACAAAAAACATTCTATCACCACTATTCATTTTGATTAATTTTTCTTATTTCTATTAAGGGAACCTTAGGCTCACGATTTTCATATAATAGCCCATTTAATTCTTGTTGAACATCTGTAGTTTGTGTAATACAAAATCCACAACAAAAATCCAATTTAAAAATTGTTTGAGTTAAATTCTTTAGTCTATTAATAAAGTCTTGTTCATTATTAGCTAGTTTTCCATAGCCCCAGCCTTTTTCTTTATCTTTTTCAAAGCCGATTCCACCATATTCACTGATCATAATCGGTTGTCCTTTATATTCATAACCTTTCGCAAATGCATTTCTTGGTGGAAGAACCAATGAATAACTATTATTTAAAGTACTCTTTATATCTTTATAACATTTTTCTATTAACTCACCATTGCCATAATAATTATGAAGCGTAATAATATCACTAATGGTATGTTCCCAACCATCATTACATACGACAGGTCGCATAGCGTCAATCGATTTGGTTAAATGATAAATTTGTTCTGTAAAGTGTTGTTGCATTCTATTTTTATTAAGACTTTGTAATCCCCAAGATTCATTAAAAGGAACCCAGGTAATGATACTAGGATGATTATAATGTTGTTTAACAATCTCTAGCCATTCAGTGGTGAAATTTGTTACCATTTCATCATTAAATTCATAAATAGAAGGCATTTCTTCCCATACATATAAACCAAGAACATCACAATAGTATAAAAATCTTTCATCTTCAATTTTTTGATGTTTTCTAACACCATTGTATCCCATTTCTAGAGTTCTATTAATATCTAATAATAATGCAGCTTCATCAGGAGGAGTAAGATGGGACTCTTTCCAATAGCCTTGATCTAGTGTCATTTTTAAATAGGTCGGAGTGTCATTAATATTTAAACAATTATTATTTATTGTTATGTCTCTCACACCAAAGTAAGAACCTACTTGATCTATTTTTATTCCGTTTCTATATAAACAAAATTCAATATCATATAATTTGGGTTCGTAACGACTCCATAATTGAATTTTAAATGGATGAATATCAGAGAGTAAATCAAACTCATTAACTTCTAGAGTAAAATTCTCTAAATGAGGAGTCATCTTAACATCCTTTAAATAATTTTCAGAAACAAATTCACACCAAACCGTTTTCCAAATACCAGTAGTTTCAACATACCAGCAGCCAAAAGAATGATCGAGCCATCTTTGTTTTCCACGAGGTTTAGTACAACTTAAATCATCTTCAATTCTATATACTATTTTGTTTTCACCAACCATTAAATAATGGGTAATGTCTACTGAAAAACGTGTATACCCACCTTTGTGGTGATCTACATATTTTCCATTTATATATACTTTTGTAAAATAATCGGACCCTTCAAGATGCAGTATCACACGCTTATTTTTTAACTGTTCATCATTTAAATCTAATAATCTATGATACCAAACATAAGGATGATATTCTTGTTTATTAATGCCACTTAATGGTGTTTGATAAGTAAATGGAACGACTATATTTGCTTGTTTCGGAAAATTTTCAAACCACTTTTCAACTTCACCTTTTAATTCATCATCAAAGGCAAAATCCCAAGAACCATTTAAATTAAGATAATTATTTCTTACAAATTGAGGACGTGGATAATCTTTAATAAAAAATTTAGTTGTTTGCATATAGTGCCTTTCTATATTTAAAACGGAAACAGAGACTGCTTCCGTTTTAATATATAATTATTTTAATTTTACCAATATTGTTTTGATTTCAAATGGTGTAAATTCTAAATATAATTGACCATTATTTATATCTATTTGAGAGATTGTTTCTTCAAGCATATTTGTTTCACAAGCCAATTTAGCATCAAAATTTAATTTTAAATTACACATTCCATTAGAGCCCATTGATTCATATAAACGAATGACAATATCTTGAGTATTTTCAGCTACTTTTACCGTTTCAACGACGATATTTTCATTATCCATTTTTATTAAACTATAATCTAATGATTTATTTAAAATATCTAAAGGATAATTAAATTCATAACCTTTTTTAACAACATCAGACAAATAACAACTGTTTTTGTGTGGGTAAACAGCGTATCTAAAATGATGAACCCCTTTATCGGCATTTTCACCAGGGTGCATAGGTGATCTCATTAAATTTAATGAAACGACACCATTTTTTGCACGATGTCCATATTTACAATCATTAAGTAATGCAAAACCATAATTGTTTTCACTTAAATCAACCCATTTATGAGCACTGATCTCAAATTGTGCATACTCAATACTGTTATTTTCTAATGTACTACGAGTTAAACTACCAAATTGGATATCACAATTCACTTTATCAGTATTAATGTCAGGTGTAAAATCAACTCTTAACATTTTTTTAGTTTCATTCCATTGTAATGTATTATCAAATTCTACGATGTCACTATCATGTTTTAAAATAACTTTTTGAATTAATTTTGATGTATTAAATGTAAATACATTTTCCACAATAGCTTCTGCACCGTTAATTTTTGCATGACTTGAAACTAACTTCATGCTTGTTGGTTTTGACATTGTATAATTAATATACATATCCCATGCATCACCAAAATCATTATAAACTACTAATTTATTACTTTTTTCCTTAAGCACTTCTTGATGATTTATTTTATCGAAAATCGATAAAATCGTACCTTCTTGATCAAAAGACACCTTTAACTTAGCATTTTCCATAACAGAATCACTAACAGATAAATTAAAATCAGTTACTTTGTTAATCACATTTGTAAATCCTAATGGTTTAGCCTCTACTAAGTACCAATCATCCTGAACATGAATTAATTCTTTTCTATTAAATGAAGTAGAATTATAAACACTTAATCCGTCACTATTATTTAATGTATTTACAAGTCTTGCTTGCATTTCCAAAACTTCTTGATGTAATTGTGAATATCTTTCAACACTTTCATCATATACTCGTTTTATAGAAGAACCAGGTAATATATCATGGAATTGATACAGTAAAACTTCTTTCCAAATATTATCTAATCTTGCTTTATCAAAATTAATGTTTTTTAACTTACCAATCGCTGTTAATAATTCAAATTTTTGAAGAGATATTTCCATCAAGCGATTAAATTTTTTATTATTTGCTTGTGTAGTTAAAGTACCTTGATGTCTTTCTAAATACATTTCGCCTTTAACTTTTCTAACAACATCTTTATATTGATCGATATAATCAAAAAATTCTGTAGATGTCATGACTTCAAGTGGTGGTAACCCTTGCAGATTAGTTATACGATTGATTCTTTCTATATGATCTCTACCAGGACCGCCTCCACCATCACCAATACCAAATAAAAGTAAAGCTTTATCAACTATTCCTTTTTCAGCAAAGTTATCTTGACTTAGTTTTAAAGATTTAGGTGAAGCAAAACTATTATAAGTACCTTCAGGTGGCATATGAACTAATACTTCTGAATGATCTAAACCTTGCCAAAGAAATGTGTTATGTGGAAATTTATTATGTTCACTCCAAGATAATTTTATAGTTAGGAAATAATCCACTCCACATTTTTTCATAATTTGTGGTAAAGCAGCACTGAATCCGAATACATCAGGTAACCATAATACATTTACATTTTTATTAAATTCATCTTTAAAGAATTTTTTACCATATAAGAACTGTCTGATTAAAGCTTCTCCTCCACTCACGTTCGTATCCGCTTCAACCCACATAGCTCCTTGAGGTTCAATTCGATTTTCTTTAACTTTTTCCTTTATTTTTTCAAATAACTCAGGATAATCTTCTTTTATCCATTGAAATTGTTGTGGTTGACTTATTCCAATTTTATAATTAGGATAATTATTTATATTCGCTATTGCGGTTGAAAAAGTTCTTCCAGCTTTTCTTCTTGTTTCACGAAGTGGCCATAACCAAGCTAAATCTAAGTGAGCATGTCCGATTGCCCCCAATGAAAATAATGGGTTTTTTACATTTTCTCTACTTAATTCTTTATGCAACAAGTTACGAGCATTCTTGACTTCTTCAGGCATAAATTCATTACTTAATGATAAAAAAACTTTTTCTAATGCATATAATATGGAATATCTTTGTGGATCTTTTTCAGGCAAACTATTTGCTAGATCAAGTAAGATAAAATAATCATAATATAGACTACGAATTTCATGGTTTACGATCGCAAATTCAGCTTGTTGTAAAACTCCACTTTTATATTTTCCAAATAAATCATTACATCCAGCTTCTATCCAAATATCAACTTCGCGTTTATTTCCTACTTCATTTATAGGAATAATTCTTTTTCCCGGACTTCCAAGTGAAGCATCAAAATCAGAATTTACATTTGTGATTCCGCGTAAAGGTGTTCCTGTTTCGCTAAATAAACAGCCTTCACCACTTAGGTCAATCATTAAAACGATGTCTTCAAGTGGATAATTATTAGGAACTTTTCCTTTAAAATTAAACCAAGCGCAGTCCCATAATTCGCCCCATTTTTCTCCTACTTTAATTGTTTTATATTCAAAATCAAGACGATTATCAAATTTTACTGGCTCTTTAGTTAACATATATTTTGCTTCTAACGTTGAAATGGGAGTATATATTTTTCCTTTAATTTCATGAATAAAACCACTTACGTGGGGGTGTATTAATTTGTTATAAAACATAATTTCACCTTTACTTAATTTCGTTTAGATTTTTTATAGATGTGCCCTTTATAAACTCTGTAGGTAAATATCTTTTGACATCCTTCTTTTCACCTGTAATAGCGTCATTGAGTAATTCAACCGCATATTTACCAATTGCTTCTTCATCTTGTTTAATGTAAGACGTATTTGTAAAATAAATAGATTCAGATATATTATCAAAGGTTAAAACTGATATATCATCAGGTATTTTTTTCCCAATTGAATTGATCGCTTTTTTTACTATTGAACAAATCGCAAATTCAGATGTAAATACACATGTTATTTGCGGGTTATCCAGTAAATAGTTTTTGATATTTTCAATATCTTGTTTAATATAATTATTTATTTCGTCTTCAGCACACGAATTACTATAAATATTAGTATATACATTATTAACGGTATTAATGACTTTATTTCTAATAAAAGAATTATTAAAAGCTTCTAATCTTTCTTCTATTGATGTGGTATTTTTGGGAATGGATGACATAAAACAAATATTTTTATGCCCATTTTCAAATAAATTATCCATAACTTTTTCAGTGATATATCGATTGTCACTTCCCACAAACGGTAAAGATAAACCAGTAAGGTTTCTATCTATTAAAACAATAGGATATTCTCTTAATGATAACTTTAATATTTCTGGATTAAACATTTCGCCAAGCATGGGTTGCAAAATAATTCCTTCAACACCTAATTCAATTAAATCTCTAATTGCGATGGTCTCTTTTTCGCGGTCATGATATGAATTTTTAAAAATAATCGAGTAATCCATATTCGCTGCATATTTTTCAATTGATTTAAGAATATTCACACCATATGAAGGAGATATATTACACATGATTACACCAATAATCGTTTTCTTTTTACTCGGTTTAGATGAATTTGCTGATGAAACAAACGTACCTTTTCCAGATATTCTTGCTAATAATCCTTTATCAACTAACTTTTGTAATGCTTTTTGAACCGTTATTCTACTTACAAAATAGATATCACATAACTCTTTTTCCGTTGGTAGTTTGTCACCCATTTTGTATTCAGAAGACATTATTTTAGAAAATAAATCGTTATAGATTTCAATATACGCAGGGACATTTCTAGCCTCCATTGATATATCACCCTTTTTCCCAATATTTTACATTTTATACTATTATATCATTATTTTTTGCTTAATTCAAACTGTGCTAGTAATGCATAAGTTTCTGCATGAGAAGAATGGTCTAATACATTTTTATGTTCATCTTTTTCAAATCCAGGGATCCATCCTTTTACCCAATTAACAGGTAAGTAGCCATCTTTGTAGAAATTGTCATAAGAATAATCAATACTCTTTTGATAAGATTCGATATATGTGCTTGCTTCTACAGGAGCAAATTCATTTAAATCAACAAAACCGATTAATAATACGAGATTAAACCAAGTTGTTGATGATGCTGGATATTGAACATATCCTTCTACTAAATCTTCATTACCAAAATATTCATAAGCTGCTTTTGCTGTTACTAATGCATCTGTTAAATAGTGTTCTTCACTTGTTGCTCTATATAATTCAACACCCGCAGTAATCATTGCTCCTGAGTTATAACTATAACGAGATTCATCTATACCACCGTGTGATATAGTTTGTCCACCAACAATTTCAGTACCTATCATATCACCATAAGTACCGTCAGATAGTCTTAAAGTTGTATAAGTAAAATCATAGATCTTCTTCGCCCAGTTTAAATAACTTGCATCTTCAGTAATATAGTACATATCTACTAAAACGCCAATAATTGGTGCATTAGAACAAGTATGTTTTGAGGTATAGGTTGGACCCCAATATATTCCGCCCCATTCTTCACCTGTTGCTGGATTTATTGAGTCATCCCAACCTGAAATAATATATGTAACTAAATCTTTAGCTTTATTTAAATAATTTACATCATTTGTATTTTCGTATGCTGCTACAAATTCACGTGCTAACCACATTTGGTCATCATATACGTTATTGATCATCGCATTACCTTGTGACATACCACGATTTACTGCGTAAACTAAATATCCGTCGTTACGTTTTTCACGGTAATATTCTAATCCTAAAAATAAATTATCATTTATAGTCGCAATAGTTTCATCATCTGGATACAAGCTTCTTAATCTATTTGATAATGATATTAAACCAGTATAATGCCAAACTGATGCTATTTTATCTCCATCTTCATAGGCTGGTAAATATTCTACTGAAACTTGTCCATCAAGAAATTCATCAAACAAAATCGTTGACATTTGTTTACTTCTAAGTTGATTTCGTTCACCTAGCGTTACTGTTACTTCTTTCGTTACTTGTCCACAACCAACTAATACAGTTAAACAAATGATAATAAAACCCAATAATGCAACTGTTTTATGTTTGTTTATCATTTTTCTCCTCCTAATTTTATTAACTTAATAAATTTAAGTTTTTAATAATAAAATAACTAAATAAAGAATTAGCCCATGCAAACCACGGTCTTGTATATTCACTTGGATTATCTTTATTAACTCCCTCATGCATAAAGTCTGTATTTGCATCTGATGCCTTCAATAGTTCAATCATTTCGAGTATTTCACAATGATTGCTAGTTGTTAATCCTTGCATAATAATACTTATGTGCCAAATATAATCTTTAGGCGTATGAGGACTTCCTATTCCTTTAAGCACTTTTCCTTCGTAATAAAAGGGATTATCATTACTTAATACAAAGTTTCGAGTATTTTGATAAATCAGATCATCATTACTCAAATAATTTAAATAGGGTAGGGAAAGTAAACTTGGAACATTGGCATCGTCCATTAAATTATAATTTCCTAGCCCGTCAGTTTCAAAAGCATACATTTTACCATATTTTTCATGGTCAACTATTCCATATTGATTGATACCCTTTTCAACTTCATCACGTAATGTTTTTATTTCAGAAACAAATTCATGATTAGATAAAATAGTCGTAAAAATTTCTTCTAAATATTTTAAAACTACGACAACAAACATATTTCCTGGAATAAAGTAACCAAATTGGCAGGGGTCATCACTAGGACGATACCCCGACCAAATCATTCCTGTATAAGCACACTTTCCACCTTTACCACGACTGGGTACAGATAACTCAGGTACTTCATGTGGTCTAAAATGATAATATTTTGATTGTTCCTCATGATGTTGTTCTATTTTAAATAAGTTGATAATTATTTTGACTGCTTCAACAAACTCATTATTAAAAATACTCATATCTTTAGTTTTACTATAATATTTATAAGCTAAAAATATTGGATATGCTAATGAATCTAATTCAAACTTTCTTTCCCAAACCCATGGATTATGTTCTGTTTCGTCACCTTTATGCCCAAAATTATTTGGTTCTCTGTTAAAGGCATTTGCATATGGGTCTTTTTTTATATATGAAAACTGTCTTTTTAAAACACCTTTAATTAAAATTTTAACATCATCGTCTTCGTTAATGAAGTCAAGATACTGTATTACTTGAGCGCTTGAATCTCTTAACCACATAGCAGATATATCGCCAGTGATTACGTATACAGATTCATCATCCATCGTTTCTACAGTTGTTTCTAATGTGTTATAAAAACACTTTTGAAACATCACTTTTAATTTTTCATCTTTAATTTTATTTGTAATTTCCAATACCTTTTTATTCATATTTGCATATTTCATTCTATCACCACTGCTTTATTTTATTAGAGAATTTTTTTTCTCCTTAAGAAAACAAATCCTCCTCCTAATACACTAAGTCCGACTATTACAGTACCTATAATTAATAAAGTATTATCTCGATCTTCATATACTAAATAAGTATCACCAATATAACCTTTTTCAATATCTTTTTCATGTGTTGGTCCTGTCCATACTGGAACTGAATCGATATATTCTTGGTAAGTCTTATCATTTACCATAAAAGATAGATAGAGTTCATTATCGATAATGACTAATAATCCACTTTCAAATTGTTGATAAACATTTCCATCTACTACAACTTCTTCAGAAATTGGATCTTTATAATGACTCCAGTTTTTATCCCATTTTAATAGTGAATTGTCTTTTAATGCGACAACTTTATTAATAGATGGAACATAGACTAAAGCTGTTACATAACCTCTTGTTTCACCCCAAGGTGATGCAGAACTATCTCCATACACAAATTGTTGAGCAATTATACCATTCCAATTTGATGAAATAGGACTTTCTTTAAAACCAGGGAAGAAACCTTGATTATATAATTCTTCATATTTAGCTTTAATTAATTGTTTAATTTCCTCTGCATTATCATAGTTACCATCAACTTCTTCACCAACAAATAATAATAAGTCTGCTAATGGTAATAATTCAACTGTGTCATTTTCTTCGTTATAAAGTCTTCCATTATAAAATGTATACTCATAAGTTCCATCTTCTTGTAACACTGCTTTTATTGAACCTTTTTGATAATTTAAGTAAATAACAGTATCACTTACTTGGATTTCTTCTACTTTACTTCCATAATAATTTGCATTAACATTTGGAATGGGTGTTGAAATAAATCCATTTCTTGTTGCATCATATTTTTGACCCTTAACTACAACTGTTTGTCCATCTTGTACATAAACATAACCATTTTCAAATATTTGGATATTTTCAAATGTTGTTTCAGTTGTATCACCAACTAATTGAACTGATTTACTACCTGCATCCATGATTGGAGTACCTAATGATTTATTAGCGTCCCAACTAGATGCAAATTCATCTGATAATGCAAATACTTCATCTAATTCAATATTATACATTAAGAATGTCATACGTAATCTTCCGCCACCAAATGCGAATGACCCATCACCAAATCTAAAATCTTGGACAATGAATCCATCCCATACTTTTAATGGACTTACGCAAATACCAACATTATATCCAGATTCAATTAACTCTTTATATTTATCTTTAAACTTTAATTTTAAAGCTTCTTCATTAAATCCTGCACCAATTCTAGTACCGACACTTGATTCAACGATATGGGCTACGAAATCTAGCATTTTATCAATGTCTACCCAGACTTCAACACCCGTTACGGACATATTTTTACCAGATACTTGATAGAATTCATAATTTCCTTCAGTTCCAGTTACTTTTACATATCCTCTTTCATAGTTGATATAGATCGCATCAGAAACTTTAAAATATTCGCCAATTTGAGATCCATATTCACCTGGTAATTCAATTACATTAATATTACTAGGTAATTCTGTTGGGTCTGGAGTATAGAAACTATTTGTAACTGCATCATATTTAACATCTTTAACTATTTGAGTTTGTCCATCTTGTAGATAAACATAACCGTTTTCAAATATTTGAATATTATCAAATGCTGTTTCAGTTGTTTCATTCAGTAATTTAACTGATTTACTACCTGCATCCATGATTGGACTGCCAATTGCTTTATTAGCATCCCAAGCAGATGCAAATTCATCTGTTAATAAGAAGACATTCTTAGCTTCTTTACTATACATTAAGATTGACATTTTGACTCTTCCGCCACCGAATGAGAAAGAACCATCACCATATCTAAAATCTTGAACTATAATGCCATCCCATACTTTTAGTGCACTAACACTAATACCTACTACATATTCAGATTCAAACAATTCTTTATATTTGTTTTTATATAATTGTTTAAATGCTTCTTCATTGTAACCTGCTCCATATGTTGAACCTACATTAGATTCAATATTATGAGCAACAAATTCAAGCATTTTATTTACATCAAGATAGACTTCAACACCAGCTGAATTCACGTTCTTTCCAGCAAAATGGTCGAAACTATAAGAACCTTCTACACCCGTTACTTTTACATAACCTCTTTCGTAGTTAATGTAAATAGTTTCTTCAACTTTTAAATATTCACCTACAATAGCACCGAATTCACCAGGTAATTCAGGTACATTGATATTACTAGGTAATTCTTCACCCGTTGGAATATAAAAACTATTTGTTGAAGAATTGAATTTTACATCTGTAACAACTTGAGCTTGTCCATCTTGTACATATACATAACCATTTTCAAATATTTGGATATTTTCAAATGATGTTTCAGTTGTTTCACCCACTAATGTTACTGATTTACTAGAAGCATCAGTAACTGGGCTTCCAATGGATTTAAATCCATCCCAAGCAACTAGGAATGAGTCTTTTAAAACAAATGCTTCTTCTAATGTATTATTGTATATTAATACCGCCATGTTGATATTTCTATCCCACATCGTTACATTACTATCACCATAACGGAAGTCTTGTACGATAAATCCATCCCAAGTTTTAATCCCGCTACAACGAATACCAACAATAATACCTAAGTCATAAAATTGTGCATATTTTTCTCTAAATTCACTGACAATTTTAGTTTGATCATATGATGAACCTAAATCAAAAGGTTGACCTACATGATCTACTAGAAGTTGTTTATTAATTAATGTTATAACACCTTCACCATCGATATTTCTTCCTGTTACAACATTTGTAACATTTCCGTTAGTTTTCTCTACATAACCTAATTGATGATTTTGATATACTTTTTCATTTAAAACAATTTCTGTACCAACCATTGGTCCAAACTCACCTGGTACATCATATGTCGCAGCATAAGTTGGTTTAACATTTAAAGTTAAGAAAAACATTAAAAGTAAAGAATAAGTTATCAATAAACGAAATTTTTTCACTTTTTTCCTCCTCCTATTAAGTACTAACTACCCTTGTATCTTTTTTTATTTAATACCATCAAAAACAAATTTCTCTAATAAAAACTTTTGCGTAAAACTGAATACTAGTATTACGGGAAGTGATATAATAATTGATCCAGCCATTAAAGGACCATAATTATTATCATAAACGATTTGATAATTTTTAAGTGCTATTGATAGTAACCATTTTGACTCATCAGTTACCATAATTAAACTTGGCCATAAATATGAATTCCAAGTTGAATTAAAAGTAAATAATCCTAAAGTCATAAGTCCCGGGAAAACCATTCTTAAATATATAAAGAATATTTTTAATTCTCCAGCACCATCTACTCGTGCAGACTCACCAATTTCTTTAGGTGTGTTTAAGAAGAATTGTCTCATAAATAATAGTCCATATATACTTACAGCACTTGGTAAAATGATACCCATAAAAGTATCGACAAACCCAGAACCACCTTGACCGAATATATTATTTCCTCCAACTAATGGAAATTTACTAACCACGATAAATTGTGGAACTAAAGTAATAATTGATGGAATCATCATTGAGACCATCATGATCTTTAATAATAATTTTTTATGTTTAAATTCGAATTTAGCAAACGCATATGCTGCTAAACTACAGAAGAATAAATTAGAAAATATAATGACGAATGTAACTGATATTGAATTCCAAAAGTAAACTCCCCAATCCATGTCTCTAAATAAATTTACATAATGTGAAAAATCTATTTTTGAAGGAATCAAACTTATAGGAATTTTAACAATTTCAGCATTGGGTCTAATTGAAGTAATAAATGACCAGATAAATGGCAATAACATAACCACAGCTAAACCAATTAAAACAATATATAATAAAAACTTAAAGAAATAATTCATTACCATTCTTTGTTTAATGCTCATTTTAATAATTCTCCTTTACTAATTTCTGCGTAAGAAGAGTTATTGTCATAATAATGAAAAATAAAATGACTGACATTGCAGAGCCTAATCCACCTTTAAATTCTCCAAAAGCATTCATATAGATTTGATGAACTGGTGTTGTAGTTGAACCAACTGGTCCACCTCCAGTTAATAAATATACTATATCAAACAATTGAAATGACCCAATCAAACTCATTGTTAAAATAAAGTAAGTTGTAGGTCTTAGTAGTGGTATAGTAATGAAAACTAATTTTTGAAAGAAATTAGCTCCATCCATTTTACATGCTTCATAGATATTTGATGGAATTCCTCTCAACGCAGCTAAATATATTAGCATATTTCCGCCTAATGAACCCCAGACTGAAATTATAACTATTGAAAATAAAGCTGTTTTAGGAGAATTTAACCATTCAACACCCTTAATACCAATTGTATTTAGGATTTGGTTAATTAACCCATATGATGGGTTCATTAACCATTGCCAGATGAACGCTGTAGCTACACTACTTGTTAAAGCAGGTAAATAATATATAGCTCTAAAAAACTTTTTTCCTCTTAAATCATTATCTAAAAGACTTGCAACAAGTAAAGATGAAAAAATAGCAATCGGAACAAACATAATTGTATATAATAATACGTTTTTTATTGAACCAATAAAATATTTATCTTTTAGTGCATGAATAAAATTTTCTAATCCTACAAAATCCATTTTGTTTACCATGTTATAATCAGTAAAACTTAATACGAGTGACATAACTAATGGAATAATTGTAAATATCGTAAAGAATATTATCACTGGCAATATAAACAAATACGCTATTCGACTTTGTCTTTTTAGTAAACCCGATAAGCTATCTTGTTTCTTATTTTTACCTATCACTTTATCACCCATTTTTCTATTTATTTATAACTGTTTATAATTTCATCACTTTGACTAGACATAACTTCAATTAATTCTGTTATACTTAATTTTCCATTTAAGTAATTTGGAATTTCACGGTTAAATACGTTTGTTTGTATTAAAAGATATCCTGGAATTTGTGGTCTAATTTTATAGTTTTGTACTTGTAAGGCTACATCTTTTAATAATTCATTACTAGTAATAGCTTCGTTAGTATATAAAGAAGTAATTGCTGGTAGTGTATTTGATTCTTTTGACCAATTTAATGCATTTTCTTCATTACATAACCACCATTGCATAAAATCCCATGATAATTCTAATTTTTCTTTCCATTCTTCATCTCTACGTTGACTGCCTGGATCTGGTATAGCAATTCCGAATCCACCTAACATTCCACCTTGAACACCGTTTTCACCAGAATATTTAGGTTGTGCTATAAATTTATAATTTAATTCTGGAGCATATTCTTTCAAATATGAAGCGAAATATGTTGGTTGATTGATCATGGCTAACATATTATTAGCGAATGCTTCTCTTGTGCTTAAACCTGATGTAGAAACATTAGCATTTTTTAATTGGTTTAAGAATTCTAAAGTAGCAATTGATTCTGTCGTATCAAAATTACTTAAGCCATTCTCACCTAAAAAAGCGCTTCCAGTTGATGTTAAAAATTTGAAGAAATGTTCGTGTAAATCTTGAGTACTATATCCACCAACGACCATTTTTCCTGAATTATCTGACTTAGTAAGTTTTCTTGCTGTATCTAATAATTCTTCCCATGTGGTTGGAACAACAGCTTGATTACTTGGATTATTTGTATTGTATTCTTCTAATATATCTAAATTTACATATATTCCCCAAGCATCAACGTCTAATGGGATACCATATTGTTTACCATCATAGCTTAGTTCTTTATATGCCTCATTATGAAACATCGTTGTATCAACATTATCCCTCTCAATTAGTTCATCAATTGAATAAAGGAAATCTTGATTTGCATATGTGGGTGTATTAAATCTATCCCAAATTAACATATCTGGTGCTTTTCCAACATTTAATGCTGATACGAAACTAACTTCCATGTCAGTTTTCAAACTTAATTTAACCTCAAATCCTAAAGGGTTATCTTGATTAAATTTATTAATAAAATTTTGTAAATTAGTTGCATCATTACCAGTCCATTGACCACCTGCCCAAATAGTTAAAGTTTGTTTTCCTTTATCATCTTTAGAACATCCGATAACAACTAAACTTAAAGTAATAATTAAAATTAACGATAGTATTTTTTTCATACTGTCTCCTCCTTTTGGCATTAGTATAACATTTGTAAAACAAATGTCAATACACGGAAATACATAATGACATTTCAAACTATAAGTTATATTTGTTATATACATTTCAAGTTTAGCCTGTATATATTTACCTCAAAACAGGTTTGGATTAATAAAATTTACTTAGAATGGTAACTATATATTGAAAGTGTTTACATGGGCAATAAAGAAATTGGACATTTTACTTTCTACAAAAAACAACAAGATGTATTAGTGAGTCTAGTCAGTTACAATTTAATTCATTATTTACCATGAATTCATTTCTAGAAACTAATATAAAAACATTGAACATTAAAGAAGAGATAATCTCGTTTGAGATTATCTCTTCCAACTTTCAAGTTAATTGAAGAATTTATTTATTATGGCTTACAATCTATATATTTACAAAAAAAAGAGACAAACCCGTGTGAGCTTGTCTCTTCTTTATTTATTTTGCATTTACTGCTTCTTTTAAGTTTTTACCAGCTTTGAATCCAGCAACATTTGCAGCTGCAATTGTCATTGATTCACCAGTTTGAGGATTGCGTCCTTCTCTAGCTTCACGTCTTGAAACTTTGAATGATCCAAATCCTGTTAAAACTACTTCATCATTATTTGCTAATGCTGTTGTTACACTTTCAACAAATGCATTTAATGCTGCTTCAGCAGTTTTTTGAGTTGTACCTTCTGGCATTTTTTCAACCATAGATTTTACTAATTCTTGTTTATTCATACTTATACTTTTACTCCTTTTTTATACTTTTTTTCTATATATTAACATCCTAAGATGGTAATACCAAATTTGAAATCTAATCAAGGATATAATATAGCTCTATTATATAATGAAATGTTAAATAATGGAAATAAAACAAGCAAAAAATTGCAAAAAAATAGCAAATTTTAGCTAATTTCATTGTTTTTTCACTAAAAATGCAAAAAAGTAATACAAAAGTACTACTTTATAGATAACATATTTTGAATGAGTTGCCTAATCGATCAGCTATTCTATCCAATAAAAATATAATTTCAAAATTAAACCAATCAGAAAACTTGCAAAAAACATATAAATAGACCTAATTTATTCCCCATGTATTTCACTATTTAATTGATTTTCAACGATGTAAATGGGTCTACGTTTGACTTCATTGTAAATTCTACCGATGTATTCACCTAAAAGACCTAAGGAGATTAAGATAATTCCACCTAAGAATAGAGTGATTGAAACGAGCGTTGGCCAACCTTCTACGCCTAATTCCGGGTTAATCATTTTAAAGATTATGACATATGCCATATAAATAAATGAGATCGATGCGCATAACAAGCCAAGCACACTAGCAAGTCTTAGTGGTACTACCGAAAAAGAGGTAATCCCTTCTAAAGCATAATTGAATAGGTTACCAAAACTCCAAGTGCTAGTTCCCGCTACTCTTTCGACATTTTGATAAGGGATATATTTTGTTTTAAATCCAACCCATTCAAATAATCCTTTTGAAAAACGATTGTATTCTTTCAAACTTTTTAAAGCATCAACAACTTTCCTTGTCATCATTCTATAGTCAGTTGCACCTTCTTTTAAAGTTACATCACTCATTTTATTAATAAAGCGATAAAAAATTTTTGAATAAATCGTTCTAAGTAACGGTTCTTTTTGCCCTTTACTGTTACGTCTACCATGACGATACGCTGCGACGGTTTCATAACCTTCTTCATTAATTAATCTAACCATTTCCTTTAAAAGCATAGGTGGATGTTGCAAGTCAGCATCCATTATGACTACCATTTCACCTTTAGCATATTCAAGTCCTGCAAACATCGCAGATTCTTTCCCAAAGTTTCTTGAAAAGCTAATTAATGCGACATTTTTATCAATTTCATGCAATTTTTCTACTTCATCAATCGTCTTATCTTTAGAGCCATCATTAACAAAAATCATCTCATAAGATATATTTAATTCATTAATGTGTTTTTTTACTTCATGATAGAATAAATGAATCATTTTTTCTTCATTATAACAAGGGACGATAATCGATAATTTATCATTCATACATAACACCATTTCTACTTTAAATTGTATATATATACTATTATAAATACATTTATTAAAATTTATTTACAAATAGTATAACATAATTATTCTTACTAATAAATAGTTTATTAATTTAAGTATTATTTACATTAAATTTAATTATTGCTATAATAAATGTAAATGTTTGGAATAACGGAGGAAGTTATGATAAAAAATTTTACTAAAAAACTAGATAAATTTGAAAACGATCTACAAAATTACTTTGAAAATTCAAAATATAAAAAAATATATCACTTTCTAACAGATACAAGTACATTTAAGAAAACTTTTCTGTTAGCACTTTTTTATGTCTTTTTATTTTATTTACCTTTTACGGTCTCAACACTAGTATTTGATCGAATCGTCTTTTTCCAACTCGATCATCTTTTCCAATATTCAACACTAGTATTTGATTTTCGTAATCGGATCTTCACAGGTAATTTCTCAACCTGGGATTGGAAAAATGCACTTGGGTATGATTATTTTGCTAACTTCTACTACGTGCCCGTTGATTTTTCTTTAATACCCTTTTTACTATTTCCATTTGCCGCCTATCATAAACTTATGTGGATGTCATTTCTACTAAAAATCATTGTAGGAACTGCCTGTTTTGCCTACCTGCTTAAACTATACAAACTGAGTAATAAAACAATACTCTTTGCTTCAATTATCTATGGAACTGCTGATTTATTTTTTGCCCAAAATGTTTTTCCAAGTTTCACTGGATTAATTGTCTATATCCCGCTACTATTAATCAGTATCGAATTAATAATTCAAAAGAAAAATTACTTTGTTTTTTCATTAGTAATCTTCCAGATGTTCTTATTTAACTTCTACTGGTCATGGCCACTATCACTATTTATGGCGTTGTCCTTATTATTAAGATATTCCTATGAATACATAACCATTAGAAATTTCTATAAACCACTCGTTATCCTTAAAACTTTTTTGTTTTTTATAAAAAGTGTTTTATTTTATCTACTTGGTGTTGGACTAGCTGCCTTTTTCTTATTACCGATTATCGGATTGATGCAAGCCGAGCCTCGTATGGGTGATGAATTTAAATTTGTTTTCAAAGAATTCTTCCAATTCCCAACTATTGTCTACCTCAAAACTTTCTTTAAAACTCTTGTGCCTAACCTTTTTGCATATAACGGTTATTACTATGATAAAAGCGCAGCTTACTTTTTACCAACGAACCATATAATAATCTACTCAAGTATTTTAGCTACTTACACTTTATTCCAATTTATAATCCTACCAGCAATCGCTGTTAAAAATAAATTAACTCAAAAGCAATATGGGATCTTTAAATTCTTGAAATGGACAACCATTATCACTTTTATTCTTATGTTTATACCCGCAGTCGCTTTTGTCTTCTCATTAGCCCAAACAGCTTATTTGCGCTGGTTCATTTTTTTCGGTGTCTTACTCATCATTAACTTTGCTTTTCTTTATGAATATAAATTAATTAATAAATACCTATTACTATTATTTTTAATCATCTCGTCAGCCTTCTTATCCTTCTCTAACTACTATAATGACTTACCGGAAATCTTCAATGATTCATTCCACGCAACAGACGAAACATCAAGTTATACGATGTTAGTTACATATGGAGTAAGTTTTCTATTCTTAATTGTCTTTTTTAAATCAAAATTCGCTCTACAAATGATTTTTTTATTTGAAAAAATTGCGATGATTGTCTTAATCTTCACATTACTAATGCCTGAAGGTTATTCATTTGGAGTAAGACATCACTCTGTTTACGGAAAAGAAATGAATACCTTACTAAAAGAACTTGATAATAAAGATGATTATAAGGTTACAAGCTACTTCTTATATTATAACGATTTAGGTGATTTATCACCAATCCAAAACCTTGCTTATTTAAATAACTATGGTGGATACAATAACGATAGTACATTCCACTCATTAATCAATCCTTATTATAAAATAAGACGCGATGATACACACTATCGTTCTTACCTGGTACAAGAAAGCCAATACTTTCAATATTTATATATGGACCCCAGTCAATTTATTATTTCAAATAGTAATAAAAGTCAAATAATAAATGGGATGTATGGCCCTGGTAGTGAATTAGTCGCAAGCAAAGTCATTAAAGCATTTGATTCAACAATTAGAGTCTATCAAAAAGAACCTGACTTAGCTTTAGGAGTTGGTTTTACAAAGTACTATGACTTAAGTATATCTTCATCACAATTTAACTACATGTGGTTAGATGGATTATATATCAAAGATGAAGAAATGATAAAGAGACTTTCCGCATTAGGATTTGAAGCAGTTAAAGGTAATATGAACGTTGTTGACTCCTTAAGATACGATAGAGAAGAGGTTAAAGATGTAGTTCTTGAATACGAACCTGGATTAAAATACTTCCCAAGTTTAAAATTCAAAGAAATTCCGATTAATATCACAACAAACGATGCAGAAGTTATTATGACACAAAACACAACTATAAAAGTATTAATCGCTAAGGATAATAATGATCAAATGTATCGTTGTTATAATTTGTTTTGTAATGTACCAGAAAACGGACTGAAAAGCATACTTGTTGGTTCTAACCAAGATTCAAGCTGGGATGCTAAATATACAACACTCTATAAAATTGATCAAGATTTAGTAGATAAAAAAATCGCTAAACTTAATGAAAGCAAAACAGAAAATGTTGTTATTGATGGAAATACTGTCAGTTCAACAGTCACAAACGAAGAGCCTGTCATCATGAACTATAAAATTGGTTATGCACCTGGATGGAAAGGTTTTGTTGATGGAGAGGAAGTCGAAATCTTCTCAGGACACGGTGGACTAATTTCTTTTATATTGGATGAAAAAGGAACGCATGATATTGTCTTAAAATACGAAACTCCTTATTTAAATACTGGCATTAAAATCACTTTAATATCAACAGTAATCTTTGTATTTTTATTGTTAGTAACATATAAATACAAACCATTAAAAAAACAAGTAAATAAAGCCTATTTATATGCTAAAGATAATAAATACAACCCCAAAACGATCTCAAATGATTTATTAGGTAATCAAAATGTTCAAGAATTTATTCGTTTCGTAATTATTGGCATCTTCGCAACATTAATAAATTATATCTTCTATTATTTATTTTTAAAAGTTGTCGATAAAAACATTTCTTTAATAATTGGCTATATTATAAGTTTTTTCTTTAACTTCTTTGCATCAAACCTATTTACATTTAAAACAAAACCAAATATGACTACCGGTTATCGATTTATTATCGCTCATGGAGTGAACTTATTAAATCAATTAATCTTACTCAATTTATTTACTTTCTTAGGTTTAAGCGACACATTAGCACCTATTCCTGTTTATCTGATCACAATTCCGCTAAATTTCTTATTTGTTCGCTTTGCTTTAAAATCGAAATAAGAAATCGAGAACAATATGTTTAAAAAAATTAAACAACTTAAAGATAATGAAAAATTAATGAAACTATATAACTACTTAACAGATATAAGTACATTTAGAAAAACATTCAAACTAGCATTAATCTATGTCTTTCTATTCTATCTACCCTATACCATTCTCACATTAGTCTTTAATCGCATTGTTTTCTTTCAACTTGATCATTTATATCAGTTCTCCACAATCGTTATGGATTTTCGAAATCGAGTCTTTGATTTAAACTTTTCTACATGGGATTTTAAAAACATCTTTGGTTATGATTACTTTGCTAATTTCTACTACATATCCTTAGATTTTTCTTTGATCCCTTTCTTCCTTTTTCCTTTTATCGCATTTCATAAACAAATGTGGTTATCCTTTTTATTAAAAATCCTTGTCGGTACTGGTGCTTTTACTTATTTACTTAAACTATATAAATTAAGTAATAAAACAATCTTAATCACCTCTGTAATCTATGGAACCTCTGATTTATTCTTTGCTCAAAATGTTTTTCCAACTTACACTGGTTTAATAGTCTATATTCCATTAGTCCTAATCGCTATTGAATTCATCTTTCAGAAGAAAAACTATTTTTTCTTCTCACTCGTAATCTTTCAAATCTTTCTTTTCAACTTCTATTGGTCTTGGGCATTATCACTCTTTATGGCGCTTTCCTTATTACTAAGATATATCTATGAACACCTAACCATTAGAAATTTCTATAAACCACTTATAATACTCAAAGCAATTTGGTTTTTTACAAAAAGTATCCTGTTTTACTTAATTGGTTTTGGTTTAGCCGCATTTTTCTTATTTCCAATCTTTAATATTATCTTAAATGAGCCACGTATGGCTTCTAATGAATTTGACCTATCCACATTTTTTAGTTTTGATAAAAATGTATACTTTAAAACATTCTTTAAAATGTTAGTTCCTAATCTATATTCTTATGATGGTTTCTTTTATGATAAAAGTCTAAGTTACTTTTTACCAACCAATCATATCATTATTTACTCAAGTATTTTTGTAAGCTTCTCACTATTTTCATTTATCTTTCAACCCATTATTCTTATTAAAAAGCAACTGACAAAAGTTCAAATTAAAACAGTCACATTTTTAAAAATATCAACCTTTTTATTACTTTTTCTTATGATGTTTCCCGTAGTCGCTATGGTCTTTTCAGGTACGACTACTCCTTATTTGCGTTACTTTATCTTCTTTGGTGTATTACTCATCATAGATTTTGCCTTTTTAATAGAATATAAATTATTCAACAAGAAATTATTCATCGCTTTCCTTGTTACTTCATCATTATATTTAGGCTTCTCACTAATCTATAATAATTTAAAAGATACTGTTCAAGGTGTATTTCACTTAGCTGACTTAGGTGTTACTATTACCCTTTTAGTCGCTTATGTTTTATTTACTGTTTTATTAATTGTATTTTATAGAAAATCAAAAACGTTGTATACGATCCTTTTAATTGAAAAAATTATTTCATTTGTTTTAATCTTCGCTGTTTGTGTCTTTTTCACTGATTTTTCCATTGGTGTTAGAGAAAACTCAGCTTATGGGAAAGCCATGAATCAATTGTCTAAAGGCGTAGTTGATGAATATGGTGTAACCTATGATTTAATTAACTCAGAAGCATTTGATAGTTTTGACTCGATGCAAAATATGCTTTATTTAAATAAGTATCCAATTTATAATAACTTTAATACATTCCATTCACTTATCAATCCTTATTTCAAACTCTTTCCAGAATATTCGGGTCATGAACGTTCTTATAAAGCTTTTGATTTTAGCTATTTCTATTATCTTTATACCGACCCTCGTTATTTTTATATCACTACTGCGAATGAAACACCGTATGGAAGCAACCTTTATCCGCCTGATAGTCAATTAGTCGATGAAAAATACTTTAAAAATTTCGATTCTACCATCGCTTTATATGAATTACAACCAAACTTTTCAATAGGAACAGGGTTTACCACTTATAACTCTAAAAAATTGGGTTATTACAACTACTTATGGCTGGATTCATTATACGTATCTGATGAGGATCAAATAAAAGCATTAAATGAATTGGGTTTTACTGAATCAAGTACGAATGCCTTTGATTACATCGAAAAAATAAATAATGTTACAAGCAATGATTATATATTTGATTATAATTTTAGTGATGATTATAATATTGAAGAAGATTATAAATTTACTGAATTTGATTTAAACGTTACAAAAGCACAATCTGATGTCGTAATCATCGATTATTACTATTCTAAAAGTATTGAAGCTGCCTACTTAGTAGACAATGAGGAAAACGTCAATCGCTGCTTCAATCACTTCTGTTATGTTCCAAAATCAGGTATAGACAAAATCATTATTGGTTACAAACCTGGTTTTGTAAATGTTAGAAGTGTATCTTTATATACTGTTGATGCAGAGATGCTCAAAGAACAAATCAAAGAAGTTCAAAAATACTCAACTAAAAATCTTGAAATGGATGGTAATACCATCAAAACAAATGTTTATAACGATAAACCAATCATAATGAACTATAAAATTGGCTACGCTCCTGGTTGGACTGCTTATGTTGATGGCATAGAAACCGAAATTTTCCCAGGTCATAGTGGACTAATAAGTTTCGCGTTAACAGAAACCAAAGATCATGAAATCATCTTGCAGTATAAAACCCCTTGGTTAAAAGAAGGTTTAATCCTTTCAGGAATATCTTTACTCATCTTTACTTCACTACTAACAACCTATATTTTAATTAATAGACATAAAAGAAAATTAAATAATGAATTAAATGAAAAGAAGTAGGTAAGCCTACTTCTTTTCATTTAACTATATTTCCTATAATCATGATCCTCATCATCATCATCATCTGGATCAAGTTTATCTATTTCTTTATGTTTTCCTTTTTCACTTATATCATATTTGTAAGTGACATTCCCAAAAGAATCAACAATTTCTCTTATTTTCACTTCTCCTTTAACACCATCTAATTCATATTCAAATTTATATGTTGTTTTACCATCTTCAACTTCTTTTTTAAATTTATAAGAACTTTCTTCTCCATCTTTTTTTAATTTTAATTCAACTTTAGTTTCGTTGTCTTCTTCTTCAAATTTAATTTGAGATTGAGTTACTAACCCATTAACTACATTCTTAAAGTCAAACTTTTGTTGACCTTCTTCATTTTTTATTTCAACACGTACATAGTTATTATGATCATTTGAATCTACTGTTTCAAACCACATTTTTTGTTCTTCATCTTCTACCTCGTTTGCACCTTTTAATTCATAGTTAACACCATTGATAACCATTAAACCATTGAGTTGAAATTTTATTTCTTCATCTTTATCTTCATCTTCGTCTTTATCTTCATCATGATCGTCATCTTCTTCAGTAACAGTAGTAGTTGTTTCATCTGTGGTTAGTTCTACTTCCTCTTCAACTACAATTGAATAGTAAATAGTATAGGTTACCTCCTCGATAGAATAGGTAATCATATAATCATAACCTTCTATCGTTGATGTTTGTTCTTCAATATTTAATACCGAATCAACACCTTGATCCATGAAAACCTTTAATTTATTAAAATATTGATTTACTTCATCTAATTCAGTTTCAATTTCTAATGGTGAATCACCATCTGATGGTTCTGTTGTTGTAGTTAAATTAGAAACTTTATAATTACCTAATGAACTAGACAATTTTAAATCAGTACTAGTTGGATTTGAGACTGAAAGTAAACCAAAGGACATATATGTAGAAAAGACTAATGATTCATTTGTACCTAAATTCGAAGTTGTAGTATTACTCTGATTTTTTGTTTCGTTATTCTTCGATATAGTACAACCTAATAAAACAGTAATAAATAATAAGCTTATTATAATAAATATCTTACGCATAATTACTACCTCCCTTTTCTTACATTATATTTAACAAGTGTGATAGGTTTGTGATATCAATATAAAAAATAGAATATAAAAATTTAAAGAACATTTTCTAAATTTTTAAGATACCACTATTAAACTATAAAATTTCTATGTTTTCAAAAGATTTAATTTTTCTTAACTTGAACGATTTAGTATGTAATAAATTATGTCCTATTGTAAAAATAGTAGGTAAAGAAAACAAATGACCCTTTTTAGTAGGGAAAATGTAACCTATTATGATAAAACAAAAGAATATCACGAAAAATAAAATGTTATTATATTTTAAAACGATGAATCCATAAAGTGTTATCGCAACTACAACAATACTAGAAACAATAAAATTAATAAAATCAGTTTCAATTATATAAAGGAAAAAAATAGAATATATAATTAATAATAATATTCCTAAAACGATATTCATTTTTCTTAACAATTGAATCTCCCCTTTTTATTTAATATATTCAGATCATATCATAAATTTTATTTAACATAAAAACATAATAAGAATTCTTATTATGTTTTTATGTTGTTATTTTAGGTGTCCATTTAAAACTAAGTATTATACTCCACTATATGCGGAGAATCCACCATCAATAGGTATTACAACACCATTAACAAAACTAGACGCTTCTTCATTTACTAAGAATAATAATGCACCAATCAGTTCACTAGGTTCACCAAATCTTCCCATGGGTGTGGCGTTTAGAATTTTATGTGAACGTGGTGTATAACTTCCATCAGGATTTTTTAGTAATGTTTCATTTTGTTTAGTCAAAAAAAATCCAGGTGCAATCGCATTAACTCTAATACCTACTTTTGAAAAATGCACAGCAAGCCATTGTGTAAAGTTTGATACAGCTGCTTTTGCACCAGAATAAGCAGGGATTTTAGTTAATGGTGTAAAAGAATTCATAGATGAAACATTAATAATAGTACATCCTTTTCTACCTATCATATCTTTAGCGAATTCTTGAGAAGGAAGTAATGTTCCTAAAAAATTAAGTTCAAAAATTGATTTTATTCCTTGTTCCTCAAGATCAAAGAAAGTAATCAGATCTTTACTTACGCTTTCTAAATCTTCTTTATATAAATATTCTTTTGTCGTAGTACCTTTAGGATTATTTCCACCTGCACCATTAATTAGAATATCGCATGGTCCAAATTTTTCGCGAACAATTTGGTGAGCCTTTTTAAGACTTTCTTTATCTAATACATCAGCGGCTACTCCTATGGCTATCTTACCTCTAGCTACTACTTCAGCTGCCTTATTTTGTGCTACCTCTATATTTCTACCTAGAATTACAACTTTAGCACCACATTCTGCAAATGCATCTACCCAAGAGTTTCC
>JARDZP010000026.1 GCA_029240795.1 Haloplasmataceae bacterium
AAGTGAACAAATTACAGGAGGAATAAAATGAGTAAAAGAACTACAGGTACGATATTTTGTTTAATCGCAACGTTACTTTATTGTACACGATATTTAAGTGCAGCAATTAATGGTTCGAAACTAACATTAAATGAGAGACCATTTGCGGAATTGTTAAGTAAGGTTGGCAGAGAACTTATTTATTTAAGTTTAATTGCACTCATCGTTGGAATTATTTATTTAATTTTAGCCGAATTAGCTGAGCGTAAGTAAAACTGGCCATTTTGTCGCAAATATAGTAAAATAATTATTTTATTTGATAAATAAGTAAATATTTTGTATAATTAGAATGTTTATAAATAGAAAAGGTGATAAAAATGGCTGAAAAAGATTATTCAAAATATTTCCAAAAACCTAATTTAAAGCAAGCAGGAAAACGTGGAAAAGAAGAAATACAAGTTATTGATTTTGATATGCCTGAAAATATGCCTAAATTAGGTGTAGGAAAGAAATTTTTAATCGATACCTTTGGTTGTCAAATGAATGTCCACGATAGTGAGGTCATATCTGGAATTCTAACCAAATTAGGATATGAAAGAACTTCTATTGACAAAGAAGCTGATGTTATAATACTTAATACTTGTGCCATTCGTGAAAATGCAGAAAATAAAGTATTCGGTGAATTAGGAAGACTAAAATCACTTAAACAAAATAATCCGAATATGATTTTAGGTGTTTGTGGATGTATGTCACAAGAAGAAAAAGTTGTAAATAATATTTTACAAAAATATCAACACGTAGATATCGTGTTTGGTACTCATAATATTCATAAATTACCCATTTACATTAGAGATGCTTATATGAACAAAGAAAGAGTAATTGAAGTATGGAGCCAAGAAGGTGACATCGTTGAACATATGCCAGTTTTACGAGATGGTAAAATAAAAGCATGGGTTAATATTACTTATGGTTGTGATGAATTCTGTACCTATTGTATCGTTCCATTTACCCGTGGAAAAGAAAGATCACGTCGACCAGTTGATATTTTAACTGAAATTAAAAAATTAGCTGAAGAAGGCTTTAAAGAGGTGACATTATTAGGTCAAAATGTTAACTCATATGGTAAAGACTTTACTGATATTTCTTATGGCTTTGGTGACTTATTAAACGATATTGCTAAAATTGATATACCACGTGTCCGTTTTACCACAAGTCATCCACGGGATTTCGATGATAAAACAATAGATGCTATCGCAAATGGTAAAAATCTTTGTGAACATATCCATTTACCTGTTCAATCAGGAAGTAATGAAGTTCTTAAAAGAATGAATCGTAAATATACGAGAGAAATCTATCTAGAATTAGTTAGAAAAATGAAGACAGCAATACCTAATGTAGCTTTGACGACTGATATTATTGTTGGCTTTCCGACTGAAAATGAAGAACAATTTTTAGAAACATTATCATTAGTTGAAGAAGTTGGCTATGAAGGTGCGTTTACGTTTGTATTCTCACCACGTGAGGGTACTCCAGCGGCCAAAATGGAAGATAATATTCCACAAGAAGAGAAAAAACAGCGTTTATATCGTCTGAATGAGTTAATTAATAAACAATATTTAGAAGCACATAAAAAATATGAAGGTCAAATTGTCGAAGTTTTATGTGAAGGAACAAGTAAAAACGACGATGAAATGTTAGCTGGTTATACAAGAACTAATAAATTAGTTAACTTTAAAGGTAATAAAGAAGCAATCGGTAAACTAGTAAGGGTTAAAATAACTGAAGGTAAAACATGGCATTTACTTGGTGAATTAATAAATGAATAATATTAATGAAAAACTAAATGAATTAATTGATTTATTAAAAAACCAAGACGAAGTTATTTATTTTAATCAAATAGAAGATAAATTAAAAGCGAATCAATTTATTAATGAAAAACTAAATCAATTTCGAAAGATGCAACAAAAGCATGTTTTATATGAAAATAAAAATGGAAAAGTTCCAGTTGATGTAAATTCAAAATATGAAAATTTACAAAATGAATTGTTTGAAATTCCAGTATTCAATGAATATTTAAATTTACTAAATGATATTAACGATGTAATCCAATCTGTCGCATTTATTATTGAAAGCGAAATAAATTCTGGATTAAATCGTATAAGTGAGTGACATGGACTTATACCTATACTCAAATGAGTATAGGTATAATGTCTAAATGAGTCACTCTTTTTAATTTCTTTTAAATCTTATGAAATATTTCCCATACTCAATCATATACTTTAATGTAGAAAAAATAGATTATTTATAAATAAGGTAGGCATATGAAAGAAGTAAATGGCCTAAAAATTAGGATTTACTAATATATAGTAACAAGTATCTCATTTATGAATAAATTAACTATAGAGGAGGGAAGTTATGAACGAGATAAGAGAAATTGTTACCAAGGCAATAGTTGAAAAAGGTAAGAAAACAATTCGCTTTGTTGAAAGAATTAGAACTACGAATCCTGTTGAAAGTGTATTAGGTTGTTGGGTATTAAATCATAATTTTGAAGCAGATAAAAATCGTAATGGTGTTGAGGTATCTGGTAACTTTGAAGTAAATATTTGGTATTCTTATGATAATAATACAAGAACTGATATAGCAAAACAAATCGTTAGCTATCAACAAGATGTTAAAACAAAACGTAAAGTGAGTGAATATTCAGAAGACAATAATGACGTTATCGTAAAAATGATACAACCACCTGTTTGTTCAGATGTAAAAATTATTGATAATACAATTGAGATAGAAGTATTGTTAGAAGTTGCAGCTGAAGTAATTGGTGAAACAAAAATTAGGGTATCAGTATTAGATCCAATCCCCAACTTCGACGCCGATGATAATGAATCTGATGCAGATGATGAAATCGATGAACAAATAAATGAACAATTTTTAAAAGAAAAAATGTTTTAACATTAATGGCCTCTAACTTAGGCTAGGAGAAATCCTAACCCGTTAGAGGCTTGTTTGTTTTATATAATGATATTATTTACTTCATAATTATTAAATGATATAGTTATTTTGAGAGTGGGTAAATATTGATAATATATTATTTTATTTTGGTTTACTCCTAATTATTTTTGGAATTATTCAGCTAATAAAAAATATTCACCTTATGAAACATTTTAAAATTTATATCAGTAAAATGGGTAATCAATATTGAAATAAGAGTCTATAAAAAGGGTAAGAAAAGAAAAGCATACTTAAATAAGTGGTGGCGAATTAATTTAGTATCCATTTTATCATTAATAATAGGAATTTTATTCATATTAATGAATTTCTTTATTCAATAAATAAAAGATTTGACCATGTTTCTGTAATATAAAAAAGATGCAGATCATGATGAATATATCATCATTACTTGGTAGTTTGTATGTATTTCTATTTGCTTATTTTATTCATTACACTATAAAAAGATGTAGAATTATGTTAAAATATAATTTGATATTAATTTATAGGAGAAACATATGGAAGTATTAGATAAGTCAATGTATACACCGATGATGCAACAATATTTAACAATAAAAGAAAACTATCAAGATGCACTTGTCTTTTTTCGTCTTGGTGATTTTTATGAATTGTTTTTTGATGATGCCTATGTTGCTTCACGAGTATTAGAAATAGCATTAACCGGAAGAGATGCTGGAGTGAGTGAAAGAGTACCCATGTGTGGTGTGCCATATCACGCAGTTGATTCATATATTCAAAAATTAATTGATAATGGCTTTAAAGTTGCCATTGTTGAACAAGTTGAAGATCCAAAAGATGCTGTAGGTATCGTAAAACGTGATGTAATTAGACTAATAACACCTGGAACAGTTATGGATAATAAATATATCGATGAAAAAGATAATAATTATATTGCATCAGTGAGTGATTTTATCACAAATTATGCGATATCTTATTGTGATTTAACGACGGGTGAATTGTTTGTCACATTAATAGATAAAGACGAGAAATTATTAATCAATGAAATCTTATCTATCGAATCAAAAGAAGTTGTAGTAAGTAGTGATTTTAATAAAGAACTATTTGATGTATTAAGTAAAACCTACAACATAACCATTTCTATTGAAAATAATATTAATTTAGAATCTGAATATGCTTATTTATGTGAGAATATAGTTGATAGTAGGACAATATATACTGTCGCAAGATTAGTGAATTATTTATTAAAAACCCAAAAACGGAGTTTAAAACATTTACAAAAAGCAAGTAATTATAACACGAGTCAATATTTAATGATGGATATCTATTCTAAACGTAATTTAGAGTTAACAGAAACATTACGAGGTAATAATCGTAAAGGTTCTTTATTATGGCTCATTGATAAAGCAGTAACTGCGATGGGAAGTCGCCTTATTAAACAATGGTTAGACAAGCCATTAGTAAATATCGTTGACATCAATCGTCGATATGATATTATTTCCGCACTTCAAAGTGAATTCATCGTCTTGGAAGAATTAAAAGAATCTCTTAAAAATGTCTATGACCTAGAAAGAATTGTTGGGCGAATTGCTTATGATAATGCGAATGCGAGGGATTTGTTACAACTTAAACGTTCATTAAAAGAAATGCCCTTTATAAAAGAAAAGGTTATTTATTTAAATAATGTGAGTCAAGTTGCAATAAATGTGGAATTTGATACATTTTCTAGTTTGTATGAACTACTAGAAAATAGTATTAATGAAGATGCACCCTATACCATTAAAGACGGAAGTATTATAAAAGATCATTTTAATAAAGAATTAGATCAGTATCGTGATGCAAGTCGTAATGGTAAAGAATACATCGCAACACTTGTTGCACGTGAAAAAGAAAAAACGGGCATTAAAACATTAAAAGTAGGATTTAATAAAGTTTTTGGTTATTATATTGAAATCACAAAAGCGAATTTAGAATTATTACCTGAAAATATTAATTATGAAAGAAAACAAACTTTAGCCAATGCAGAAAGATTTGTTACACCCGAATTAAAAGAACTTGAATCTTTAATATTAAATGCGGAAGAAAAATCGGTGTATCTTGAATATGATTTATTTATAGAGGTTCGTAATGAAATAAAAAGTTCTATTCCTGGTTTACAAAAACTAGCTAAAGCTGTATCGGAACTTGATGCTTTAATATCATTCGCGATAATAAGTAATGAAAATCGCTTTATTAAACCGACTTTAGTTTCGGAAAATCTCGTAAACATTAAAAATGGTAGACACCCAGTCGTTGAAAAACTTTTAAATAGTGATGTATATGTTGAAAATGATATATTAATGGATCATAATACGAACATTTTATTAATAACTGGACCAAATATGTCTGGTAAATCAACTTATATGCGACAAATGGCACTGATTGTGATTTTAGCACAAGTCGGTTGTTTTGTTCCTGCTGATTTCGCAGTTATGAAAGTTTTTGATAAAATATTTACCCGAATTGGAGCTTCTGATGATTTAATTAGTGGACAATCAACTTTTATGGTTGAAATGATTGAAGCGAACAATGCGATTAAAAATGCGACTGAAAATAGTTTAATATTATTTGATGAAATTGGGCGTGGAACCTCTACATTTGATGGAATGGCGCTAGCACAAGCAATTATTGAATATATTCACGAGAAAATCAAAGCAAAAACATTATTTTCAACCCATTATCATGAATTAACTGCTTTAGAGCTCAATTTACATATGCTAAAAAACGTTCACGTAAGAGCGGAAGAACGTAATAATGATTTGACTTTTTTACATAAAATTGAATCTGGACCAAGTGATAAAAGTTATGGTATTCAAGTAGCTAAATTAGCTCAATTACCGTTAACTTTAATAAAACGAGCTGAAAAGATTTTAAAAAATTTAGAAGTGAATAAAAGAGAAATAGTGATTGAAACTGACGTTAATTTATTTGATTTCAATTTCATTGAAGAAACAAAGAATGAAGTTACAAGTGAAGAAAAAGAAATGATAGAAATGCTTAAAGGTACAAATGTTTTCGAATTAACACCACTCGATGCCCTCAATTTATTATATAAACTCCAAAACAAACTTAAAAAGAAGTAGGTGATTAAATGGCACAAATCCAAATAATGAGTAGTAGTCTCGCTAATAAAATCGCTGCTGGTGAAGTAGTTGAAAGACCTGCATCTGTTGTAAAAGAATTAGTAGAAAATTCAATTGATGCACAATCTACTAAAATTGATATTTATTTAGAAGAATCAGGGATTCAATCTATTAAAATTATTGATAATGGTAATGGAATGGATGATAAAGATGCCATTTTGGCCTTTGAAAGACATGCTACAAGCAAATTATTAAATGAACAAGATTTATTTAGAATTATGTCTTTAGGCTTTCGTGGTGAAGCACTACCATCAATTGCTTCTGTTAGTGATGTTCATTTAGTAACCTCTAAAGGTGATGTTGGTACTTATGTTAATTTTCGTGGTGGAAAGCTAGTAAAAAAAGAATTATCACATGCTCGTAGGGGTACGGAAATAACTGTCAATTCGTTATTTTTTAATACACCAGCGAGACTTAAATATTTAAAAGCAGTTAATACTGAATTGAGTTATACGATTGATTTTATTAATAAAATAGCTTTATCACATCCACAAATCGCTTTTAAATTAGTAAATAATAATCGTGCCCTGCTTCAGACGAATGGCAATAATAATCTAATCAATGTACTATCCTCATTATATGGAGTAGATATCGCAAAGAAAATTAAAGTGATTGATTATGAAGACCCCTATTTTAAATTTAAATTACATTACTCGGAACCGGAAATAAATCGAACAACAAGAAATTACATAACATTAATTGTAAATGACAGAATGGTTAAAAATAATGAATTAACGAAAGCGATTTTGGAAGGTTATGAAACATATTTACCTATTAATCGCTATCCAGTTGTTGTCTTGAATTTAACAGTTGATCCGTTATTAGTTGATGTAAATGTTCATCCAGCAAAACTTGAAATTCGTTTATCGAATTTAGAACACCTTAAAACGGTCATTACGGATATCATTCATAAAAAATTAAAAGAGTTATTATATGTACCCAAAGTTATCTTTAATACTCCAGAAGTTAAAGAAGAAGTTGTTGAGAATCAGCAAGAATTTGACTTTCTTAAACTTGATATTAAAGAAGAAAAGTCGGAGTATAGTCATTCATTTAAAAATGAACTCAATGCTAAACCAAATGATGTCAATAGACCGCTATATTATCAAGAAAATAGTTTTAAAAAAGAAGTTTATACTAATAATGAAGCGGATCCTATTCCTATCAATGAAACAGATCCCATTGTAGAAATAAAACAAAAAATTCCTAAATTGTATTATATAGGTCAACTTGCAGGTACCTATTTACTTGCACAAAATAATGACGGATTATATTTAATTGATCAACATGCAGCACAAGAAAGAGTTAATTATGAATATTATTTAAAGAAATTTAGTCAAAGAACGAATGAAGTATATGACTTATTAATACCTTTAACATTTGAATTTTCTTTAAATGAAGCAATTAATATCGAAGAAAATATTAATAATTTACTTCATATCAATTTAAACGTTGAAAAATTTGGTTTAAATAGTTTTATTGTAACTCAAGTACCCAATTGGTTTAAAAAAGGTAATGAAAAGATGATTATAGAGGACATTTTTAGTTATGTTCTTGCAAATAAAAAAGTTGATAATTCGATTCTATTCAATGATTTAGCAATTACACTAAGTTGTAAACGCTCGATCAAAGCGAATCATTATATAAATGAATTTGAAGTAAAACAATTACTTTTTGATTTAGAACAATGTGATAATCCCTATACGTGTCCACATGGTAGACCTGTTATTATTCATATGTCTATAGCTGAAATAGAACATTTATTTAAGCGGACACTTTAAAAAAAGGTGATATAATGGAAAAAGTTTTAATTATTATCGGTCCAACCGCCGTAGGTAAGACGGCACTTAGCGTAAAAATAGCTAAATTATTTAATGGTGAAATCATAAATGGTGATTCAGTTCAAGTTTATAAAAAGTTTAATATAGGTAGTGCAAAAATTACTGAAAAAGAGATGGAAGGTATTAAGCATCATTTATTAAGTTTTAAAGAACCAGATGAAGATTTTTCGGTTGCTGAATTTCAACACCTTGTTAGAAGTAAGATCAGTGAAATTAGTAACTTAAACAAGTTACCCATTATCGCAGGCGGTACTGGTTTATATATCCAATCAGTATTATACGATTTTCGTTTTCAAGATGAAGGGAGAGATCTAACATTTAGTAAGCGGTTTGAACATTTATCAAACGAAGATTTACATCAACTTTTGAGTCAGATTGATATTGAAACCGCAAAAGTGATTCATCCTAACAATCGCATAAGAGTATTAAGAGCGTTAGAAATATTTGAAAATGCGAAAAAAGCAAAATCAGATTTAATAAATGAACAAAAAAAGGATCTCCTTTATGATGCATTAATAATCGGCTTGGATTTAGAACGAGAAACACTTTATAATCGCATAAATAAACGTGTTGATATGATGATGGAACAGGGTTTATTGGATGAAGCGAAAAGTTTATATGAATCAGGTTACCACGTTCAAGCGATTGGTTATCGCGAATTTAAGGATTATTTTGAAGGTAATAAATCATTAGAAGATGTTACTGATGATATTAAGAAAAACACAAGACATTATGCGAAACGACAACTCACTTATTTTCGTAATAAATTAGAAGTCAATTGGTTTAATGTTGATTTAAATAATTTTCAAACGACAGTTGAAGAAATAAGCACTTATATTAATCATTGGTTAAGTAAATAAGTGTGTGATGGAGTAAGTATGAAAAAAAATCTAATAGCTGACATTTCACTTATTATTGTGACAATTATATGGGGTACTAGTTTTGGTATGACCAAATCGATTTTAAACAGTGGCATAGGACCGATTACAATAATGATGTACCGATCATTATTTACAGTGATCATCTTATTACCACTGCTTATGTTTAGAAAGATTAAAAGATATGATGTTTATTTAGGAATTAAATTAGGGATTTTAATCTTTATCGGGTTTTTATTTCAAACTGTAGGAGCCGATTATACGACAGGTGGTAATAGTGCCTTTTTAACCACATTAAATGTTTTATTTGTACCAATTATTCTTTTTTTTACTACTAAACAAAAAATGGGTTTATCTACATATATATCTGCAGTTGTAGCTATTTCTGGAGCTTTTGTTATGACGATACAAACAGGAGATCAAAATGTGGCTACTTATCAACATTTTGGTGATCTTTTAACAGTCATTGGTTCTATCTTTTGGGCGATGCAAATAATAAAAACCAGTGAGTACGCAAAAATTGCTGATGTTTGGTTGTTGATTTATTTTCAATTCTTAACGATGTTCATCTTGTCATTTTTTACGTCAATCTTATTTAAACAATCGTTTAATTTGACACAAAATTCAGGAGTCGCTATTCTTTATTTAACAATCTTTTGTACAATTATTGCATTCACTGTTCAAGCAATAGCGACAAAATATACATCACCAGAAAAAGCTTCAATCATTTTCACCTTTGAAGGTTTCTTCGGTGCTTTGTTTTCCTTTATAATTATAAATGAAGAATTAACATTTAAAACCTTGTTAGGCGGTTTAATCATTCTTTCTGCTTTAATAATTTCTGAGACAAAAGTATTTAATAAATTTATTGATTTTAGGAGAAGAAAATGGGAAGAAAAAGATTTAAAAAAGATTTAGCTTTTTATGTATTTCAAATATTAAGATATCCTTTAAAATTATTTATTAAAAGTAAATTAAATATAAAATTAATTAAAAATGAAGCTAAAAATGACCTGGGACCATTCTTTATTACCGGAAATCATATTTCAGCTTATGACCCATTAATTTCTTTAGTATATGTTAAACCACTTGTAAAATTTGTGGCAGCTGATGCCAATTATGACAATAAGTTAAAAAAATTTCTGTTTGATTTTGCGGGGATCATTCCAATATCAAAAAATTATCAAGATATTCGTACCATCAAACATTTATTAAATGAAGTTAAACGAAAAAATGCGGTTGGATTATATCCTGAAGGTGGAAGAAATTGGAATGGTGAAACAGATAAACTTATTTATTCCACTTCAAAGTTGATAAAATTATTAAAAATAAGCGTGTATGTTCAAAAATTAGAAGGAGCCTATATGACATCTCCTCGTTGGGGGAAAACCTTAAGAAAAGGTGTAACTAACGTAACAATTTATAAAGTTTTAGATTCTCAAGATATCCAAAAGATGACTGACGAAGAAATATTTAATGTACTTGAAAAAGAACTGTACCATAATGATTATAACCACCAAAGAAATGCAATGGTTAAACTTAAAGGTAAAGATCATGCGGAGTACATTGAAAGAGTTATTTACGTTTGTCCAAAGTGTAACGCTATTGATTCCTTTACTTCCCACGGTGATACTTTTCATTGTATAAAATGTGAGGCTATAGGTAAAGTAAATAAATATGGCTTTATTGAAGGTGATTTTAAATATGATAATTTAGTTGACTGGGATCACTTTCAAAAGGGATACTTACATCAATATTTACTAAATCTTGATGTTGAACCGATTTTTATGAATCAGGTTAAATATAAACTAAGTGAAGATAAAAGTGAAAAGCAGGAATATATCGCTAGTATTTTATTTGATAACCAAGATATTACGCTTGAATTTGACAATAAAAAGGTTATAATTAAAATAAATGATATTACTGAACCTAGTATAACATTTAAAAATACGTTAATATTTCATGAAAATAATATCAGACATGAAATATTAATTGAACCATTTATTCATCATCATTCAATTGTATATATTAAAGAATTACTTTCGGTATTAAAGGAGAAAGGTAAATGAGAACAGATTGGCAACCCGTTTTAATGATTTGTTACATCTTTATGTTTATGTTTGTAGCGAAATTATTAAAAGAAAAATTAGGTATTTTTAAATCAATCGTTTTTCCAACCTCGCTATTAGCTGGATTCTTAGGTTTAATATTTGGTCCAGGCGTGCTTGGTCGATTATCATTAACCATTGGAAACTTTAAGATTCCTCTAGGATTACAATATAATTTTGCTTTTTATGAATCTATATTGTTTTTCTTTATGATCATTGGTTTTGTTTCTTTAACTTTGACTGAACGTCAGAATAAACAAAATAAGACATCATTGGATTGTGGACTTTTTATCGTTTCTGGTTATGTTATGCAAGGTTTAATTGGACTTTCAGTCATGTATGTGATGGTTGGAACATTTTGGCCAGACTTTTTCACAGGACTAGGGTTATTATTACCGTTAAGTTTTGGTCAAGGTGCAGGACTCGCAGGATCGATCGGTAAATCTTGGGATTTGCAAACAAACATAGGATATATCCAGCAATTTGGTTTAACCCTTGCAGCTTCAGGATTAATTGTTGGGGGAATTGTTGGCGTAATCATGTTGAACTATTATATACGCAAATATAATTTAAAACCAGTTAAATTAAAGGATTTGAAAGGTGTACAAACAAGAAGTATTGATTTTACTACCCCTAATGAAATTAATTTTTATGATAATTTGATGGTACAAATCGTTTGGTTAGCCTTTGTATTATTGATGACCTTTATTGTATCTTATTTATTCTACAATGCGATGTTACCACTTGGTAAAGTCGGAAAAACCATCTCAGATTTAATTTTAGGATTTGGTTTCATATTTGGTATCTTTATCGCTATGGGATTAAGAGGTATTTTACGGATCTTAGAATCACGTGGTCATCGTGCCAATGCCTTAATTGATGATTATATGATGCGTAATATTTCATCATTTTCACTTAATGTGATGATTACCGCATCAATCATGGCTATTAATGTCAGTTCAATTAAACAATATTTACCTGCTTTAATATTACTGATATTATTTGGTACAATAGGAACCATTATTTATAGTCACTATTTTGGCAAATATGTTTTTAGGAATAATCCAGCTCACTACATTTTAGCTATCTTTGGAATGTTAACTGGAGTTGCCGCTACAGGACTTGCTTTACTTCGTGGTGTAGATCCTGACTTAGAAACTGATACTTCCGATAATGCGGTTGTTTTAGGTAGTGCAATTGCCACTCCAATCGGAATACCTATGATGGCGGTTCTTAGTTTACCTACGATAGCATATACTGACAATTCACCTATATACGAATACATTACGATTATCGCATTAGCTGTTTATTTAGTAATCCTTGTCGGTTGGTTAGTCATACGCGTTAAAAAGCGCGCTAAAATATAAAATTGATTAGAGTTACTTTTTATAAAGTAACTCTAATATTTTGAGGTGGAAAAATGGCAAATGTTTACATCCATATCCCATTTTGTCAAAGAATATGTCACTATTGTGATTTTCCGAAAAGAGTAAGTAAAACAGAACAAATTGATGAATATTTATTAGCACTTGAAAAAGAAATTAAAATGTATCAATTGAGAGAAAAACTAGATACATTGTATTTAGGTGGAGGAACACCATCAATATTAAATGAAAAACAACTCCATATGTTAAAACGCATAACGAGTCAATTTAGTTTTAATAATAATTATGAATTTACGATTGAATGTAACCCAGAACATATAACTACTGAAAAAGTAAACTTTTATAAAGAGATGGGTGTAAATCGGATTAGTTTAGGTGTACAAACATTTAATGATCGTTTATTAAAATTGCTAAATCGTGGTCATAAAAAAACTGATGTAATAAACGCGATTAATATTATAAAAACAAGTGGGATTAATAATGTGAGCATTGATTTAATCTATGCGATACCTATGCAGACAATGGAAAATTTAAAAGAAGATTTAGAAATTATTAAAACTTTAGATTTAACGCATATCTCAGCTTATTCATTAATTTTAGAAGAAAAAACTGTTTTTGAAAAAATGATAAATGATAAAAAAATGACATTAGTTGATAATGAAATAGAAGCAGAAATGTTTCAGTTCATAATGAAAAATTTAAAAGAAATTGGATTTAAACATTATGAAATTAGTAATTATGCTAAAAATAATTATGAGTCAAAACATAATAAAATTTATTGGCAAAATCAAACATATTATGGTTTTGGCATGGGTGCAAGTGGTTATTTAGGAAACATACGGTATTATAATGAAAATCATGTTCAATCTTATATAAATAAAATAGATCAAAATCAATGTCCAATTATGAATCAAGATCAATTAACACTTGATGATCAAATTAAAGAGGAAATGCTTCTTGGATTTAGATTAATGGATGGAATTAAGATAGAAGAAATTAATAATAAGTATAATATTAATGTTTTAGATTATTTTAAAGATCAAATCACTCAATTATTAAAAAAAGGATGGATTACTATTGATCAAAGCATAAAGTTATCCGAAACAGGGTTATTTTTTGGAAATGAAGTATTTGAATTGTTTATTTAAATTAGGAAATAATAATAAATAGAGGTGAAACTTATGAAAAAAAGAATTTTCTTTTTTATATCGCTTTTATTTATTTTTTTATGTATAAATAGTCAATCATTATCTGCAAAAACTTTTGATGATCAAATCATTTATGAAAAATACGCGAAAATTATAAGTGCTAACTACATTAACAGTGAACTTTTAATTAAGTTAGAAATTGATGAAAAAGTATATAATGGTAAATTTAGTGAAGATCTGAGTTATGAAGATTATTTATTTTTCCATCATAACGAAGGAATTGTGATCAATATTAGTTACTACGTCAAAAATAATCAATTAATCATTATTAAATGGTTTGCTTAATTGGTAAATAATTCTCCTTATATGTTAATAAATACTACATAGACTAAAAATGTATTGAATACAATGAGGAGGAATAAAATGACTAATAACAATCACAATAACAATAAATATAAATCACAATATATGAATCAACCATTTAAAGATAAGCTCGAAGAATTATCTGAAGAACTAAGTAATCAAAACACAAGTAACTATAACAATAGTGATACAAAAGATTTTATGATTAAGGATGAAACTTATCTTAATGAAATTGCTGAACCACTTGATAAACCGGTAAATGCTGATAAAATCAGTTATACTGATGAATTTGTTAATTTAAATGCAAATGACAATAATAAATTTGAATTTGCGAAAGATGAAATGAGAAATATCCATACTAGTGTACCTACTGCCTTACAAAATTTTGACGAATTCGCTAGCGATACGATGGATAATGTAAAAGATTCTACGAAAAATAATGTATTTGAACCACTTGAAGAATTTGCGAGTGATAAAATGGATGATTTAAAAGATCCAGCTGAAGAATTCGCAAGTGATACAGTAAATACATTTAAATATAATTCAAATGATGTATTAGATTTTAAAAAAAATAATGTTGTAGAATCAGTACAAGAGTTCGCTAGTGAAACAGCTGATGTTGTAAAAGAGAGTGCAAGCGAGATTACTTTTGATGATTATTTTGCTAAAAACAATGTTGTAGAACCAATTGAAGAATTTGCTAGTGATACAGCTGATGCATTTAATAATACCTCTGACAAAGTAACAGACTTTACTAAAAATAATGTAGCTGAACCAATTGAAGAATTTGCAGAAGATGCTACACACGGTATAAAAGATAATGTCGCAAAACTGGGACATAATATTTCTAAAATAGGTCAAAATATTATTGATAAGACAAAAGAAGTTGTAAATAAAGAACATATCGAAGAAATGGCAGAAGATGCAACTCAAGGTATAAAAAAAGTGGGTCAAAATATCGTTGAAAAGAGTAAAGAAATCGTTGGAAATGTTAAAGATAAAATCAATGATTTAACTCATAAAAATAAAGACTAATATTTAAACAGAAGCACAAACTGTGCTCCTGTTTTTTAATATATAGAATAAATTAGATATATAGTATATAATTATACTAATAAATGATTGTGTGGTTTATATGTTATTGGAGTTTGGTCATTTTTTTTATTATTTTTACATTTTATTTCCGATTATGATAATTATTTGTGTAAGTATATATCTTAGGAAGAAGAGTAAGTCGTATAATCATAAAGTCATTCTTTGTTTACTTTTTTCAGGTTTTTTACTACATTTTATAGAATTATTTTTTGAACCCTATGCGTCTAATTATCCGGTTTCAATCATAAAGTCATCTTTTGAAAATATTTGTGCTGTAAGTACGTTGGTTTTTCCTTGGTTTTACTTATCCAAGCAATAAATATTAAAAGATTACATGGTTGTAGTAGGTATGATTAGTTTTATAACTGAACTAATTCTACCTAGTGGTATGTTCGGACATAAAATATATACATTTGATGTTTTGCGGTACTATTATGCTCATTTAATTATTTTTTTAGCACCATGTTTAATGGTGATAACTAAACAGCATCAATTAAGTTATCGTCGTATCCTAAAGGTACCCTTTGTATTCTTCGGTGTATTAATCATAATCCTCTTTAATGAGGTCGTTTTAATTGCAATTGGCCTATTAAATAGTGATATAAACACTTTATTAAATCCAAATATTAGAAACACAGCATTAATATTTGGTTTTCCGGATGCATATTCAAAATTTGATTGGCTTATACAAATTTTTGTACCAAAATTATTTAGGACTATTCCTTTTGGAGAAAGTGCGGGTCAAGAAATGTTTTGGCCAGTTATTTGGCAAGTCATACCAGCTTATCAACTCATTTGTTTTATTGTTTTTTTACAATGTTATATTTTTAATAAAATAAATAAAGCTGAGTCATAACCTTTACTGAAAAACAATGATGAAGAGACATTATTTAAATAATATATTTATCTTATTTTTAAGTAATGAGTAATTATTGAAATTGTATTTCATAAGTTATATAATAGTATTGGAAAGAGGGGAATATTTTATGGAAACATTTGGGAGAGGTTGTCTTTATAGTATCATTCTTATAATCATTTTATTATTTATATCAGTTCTTGTCGGTCAAACAATTAATATACCAATTTACATATTCATACCTGTAGTTATTGTATTGTTTATTTATGCGAAAAAAGTGACTGAAAATAAAGGTAAGGACAATAAGAATATGAGTAATATTGTAGAAGAACCAAATAATCAAGATAATAAGTTTTAAATTTACCATCTTTTTCCAATTATAACTAACATGATATTGTTAAAACTAATAAAGAAGTTATTATAATTGGAGGAAAATTATGATTGATTATATGAAATCTGGTTTCGATTTACTTGATGAAGATCAAAGAGAAAAAAATGTTAATAAGAAAGATAATTTTAATTCGTTAAAAAAATTAAATCAAAAAAATAATGATGTAGAAACAGCTGAAGAATTTTATGAATTTAAGACTCAGAATACAACTGATTATTCTACAGAAACATTTGAAGGTTTAGAATTTGCTGAAGATGATATTGATTTAGTTAAACCATTTAATTCAAATAAGAAGTATAAAATAAATAAAAATAAGAAGTAAAACAGCTTATTGCTGTTTTTTTTTTGCATTTAATCATAATTTTGAAGAACATACATAAAATATTTGTAAAAATTAGCACTCAATTATTGACATTGCTATTACAAGTGTTTATAATATTATTAGCACTTCGATAATATGAGTGCTAAAGAAGGTGAAATAATGTTAACGGAGAGACAAATTAAAATATTAGTTACTATTATAGAAGAATTTGTTAAAAGTGCAGACCCCATCGGTTCACGTACTTTATCTAAAATGGTTCATTTACCCTATTCCCCAGCTACTATAAGAAATGAAATGGCTGATTTAGAGGAATTAGGTTATTTAGAAAAAACCCATTCTTCAAGTGGAAGGGTACCTTCAGAAAAAGGATATCGTTTTTATGTTGATCATATTCAAAATAATCAAGAATTTAATTCCGTTGAGTATACGCCTATAAATGAAATTTTTAATAAAAAAGATATTGAACGCGATGAAGCAATAAAAGAGGCAGTTAAATTATTATCTGATATTACAAATTACACCTCGATCAATTTGGGACCAAGTTCTTATAATAGTAAAGTTGCTAAATTTCAATTTGTACCATTAACGGAAAAAAATGCAGTTCTTGTTTTAATTACTGATAATGGTCATGTCGAAAGTAGAAATATTATTTTACCTGATGGTATTAATATTAAAGAAGTTGAAAAAGTCATAAATGTTATGAATGAAACACTAGTTAATTGTTATGTTTCTGATATTCCAGATAAATTAAATTTTGAGATAAAACCATATCTTAAAAGTTTTATGGATTATCATGAATTGTTATTTGATTCAATTTTACGTGCTTTTTCAACAATAGTAAACGATCAATATTATTTAAGTGGAAGAAATAATATCTTCCAACAGCCTGAATTTCAGGATATTGATAAATTACAACAACTCATGGTAGCATTTGAAGATACTAATATGCTTAAAATAATTAAGTCTGATAATAATCAAATGCAAATTCGTATAGGTCATGAAAATCACATGGATGCTATGCAAGATTGTACAGTTATAACAGTTCCGTATCAAATCTCCGATAATGAATTTGGTTCAATAGCTGTAGTCGGTCCTACTAGAATGGAATATTCAAAAGTGATCCCACTTTTAGAATATATCGCAAAAAATATTTCGAAATTATATAAATAGGAGGTTTATTTGTGGAAAATGAAAAATTAACTGTTGAAGAAAAAACAGTTGAAACTGCAACTTGTACTGAACAAGTAGAAGTTCTAGATGAAAAAGATATTAAAATAAACGAATTACAAGAATTAGTTAATAAAATATCTGGTGAAATTGACAACATTAAAAGATCTGCTGCTGATGCGATTAATCGCAGTAGACAAATGGAAGTTGATAAAAAATATGCATCTAGTGATTTAGTTAGAAAATTACTTGTGCCGCTTTCTTATTTTGAAGGTGCACTAAAGATGAAAACTGAAGATGCTAACTTAATTAACTTTTTAAAAGGTTTTGAAATGATTTATAACTTAATTCTTGATCAATTACATAGTGAAGGTTTAAAGGAAATTCAAGTTAAAATAAATGATAATTATAACCCTCACGTTCATGAAGTAATGGAATTAGTTGAAGTTAGTGATGGAGAATCAGAAAAAATATTAGAAATATTTCAAAAAGGTTTTTATTATAAAGACCGTGTTATTCAACCTGTTAAAGTAAAAGTGAGTAAAGTAATAGTTGAAAATAAAGAAGAAGATATTATTAAGGAGGAAAATTAATATGTCTAAAATTATAGGTATTGACTTAGGAACAACAAACTCATGTGTATCAATTATGGAAAATGGAGAAGCAGTAGTTATAGCAAATCCAGAAGGTGGACGAACTACACCTTCAATCTTAGCGTTTAAGAATGGTGAAAAATTAGTTGGTGAGGTTGCTAAACGTCAATCAATCACTAATCCAGATAATACTGTTACTTCAATTAAAAGACATATGGGAACTAATTATCATGTAAACCTTGAAGGTAAAGAATATTCACCTGAACAAATTTCTGCTTTTATTTTACAAAACTTAAAAGCAACTGCTGAAAGCTATTTAGGTGAAACAGTGACTGAAGCTGTTATTACAGTTCCGGCATATTTCAATGACGCTCAACGTCAATCTACAAAAGATGCTGGTCGTATTGCTGGTCTTGATGTAAAACGTATCATTAATGAACCAACTGCAGCCGCATTAGCTTATGGACTTGATAAGACTGATCAAGAAGAAACTATTTTAGTTTATGACTTAGGTGGAGGAACATTTGACGTTTCAATTCTTGAACTAGCTGATGGTACTTTTGAAGTTATTTCTACAAATGGTGATAACCGTTTAGGTGGAGATGACTTTGACCAAATAGTTATGGATTATTTTATAGCTGAATTTAAAAAAGAAACAGGTATTGATTTATCAAAAGATAAACAAGCTAAACAACGTTTAAAAGATGCTGCTGAAAAAGCTAAAAAAGAATTATCAGGAGTTATGACTTCACAAATTTCTTTACCATTCATTTCAATGAATAGTAATGGACCTGTTCACTTAGAAAGAACATTAACAAGAGCACAATTTAATGAATTAACAAGACATTTAGTTGAAAGAACATTAAATCCAGTTCGTCAAGCATTAAAAGATGCTCACATGACAGCTAGTGATATTGATAAAGTTATTTTAGTAGGTGGATCAACTCGTATTCCAGCAGTAGTTGATTTAATTAGAAAAGAATTAGGAAAAGAACCTTCTAAAGGCGTAAACCCAGATGAAGTAGTCGCAATGGGTGCCGCAATTCAAGGTGGAGTATTATCAGGTGAAGTTAAAGATATCTTATTACTTGACGTTACACCACTTTCACTCGGTATTGAAACTTTAGGTGGAATTAATACTATTTTAATTAATAGAAACACAACTATTCCTACAAGTAAATCACAAGTATTCTCTACTGCAGCTGATAATCAACCGGCTGTTGATATTCACGTATTACAAGGTGAAAGAAAAATGGCTTCAGACAATAAAACATTAGGTCGATTCCAATTAGCTGACATTCCTCTAGCTCATCGTGGAGTGCCTCAAATTGAAGTGACTTTCAGTATTGATGCGAATGGTATTGTTCACGTTAAAGCTAAAGATTTAGGAACTAATAAGGAACAATCAATCACTATTACATCAGGAAGTGGATTATCAGAAGACGAAATCAAGAAAATGGTTAAAGAAGCTGAAGAACATGCTGATGAAGACAAACGTCGTGGTGAAGAAGCTGAATTACGTAATGAAGCATCATCATTAATTTTCCAAGCTAAAAAAGCTGTAAAAGATTTAGGTGCTCAAGTAACAGATGCTGAAAAACAAAGTGTAGAACAATTATCAGATGAAGTTCAAAAAGCTTTAGATAATAATGATTTAGAATTAGTTAAAACAAAAAAAGAAGAATTAGAAAAAGTTGCTCAAGATTTAGCAGTTAAAGTATATCAACAAGCAGCCGCAAATCAACAACAAACTCAAGGTACTGAAGAAAAAAATGACGATGTAGTTGATGCAGACTATGAAGAAGTAAAATAATAAACAGAAATAATACTTTAAAGTCAAAGTCTAATGACTTTGACTTTAAAAATGTGAGGTGAATTTATGAGTCAAAAAGACTTTTACGAGGTATTAGGCGTTAGTAAAACATCAAATGATGATGAAATAAAAAAAGCCTATCGTAAATTAGCAAAACAATATCACCCAGACGTAAGTACCGAAAAGAATGCTGAAGAAAAGTTTAAAGAAGTACAACAAGCATATGAAGTACTTTCAGATGCTGATAAAAGAGCTGCTTATGACCGCTTTGGTCATGCTGGAGTCGATGGTTCTGCTGGTGGTGGACCAGGCGGATTTAGCGACTTTGGTGGATTTGGTGATGTTAGTGATATTTTTGAACAATTCTTTGGTGGTGGAAATAGGACAAAAAGTAGTGGCCCACGTAAAGGCGAAGATATTCGCCTACAAATGACCATTTTATTTGAAGAAGCTTGTTTTGGTACTACTAAAGAAATTAATATTACTAGAGATGAAGAATGTACTCGTTGTGGTGGTTCAGGCGCTAAGTCAAAAAGTGATATTTCTACATGTTCTAGATGTAACGGTAGAGGTATAGTTAACTCAGTTCAACAAACGATTTTAGGAAAAGTCCAAACACAACGTGAATGTCCTGATTGTAACGGTACAGGAAAAGTGATTAAGCAAAAATGTACTGAATGTGGTGGTATTGGTAAAAAACGCCAAACATCAACACTTAAAATTAATATACCAGAAGGTATTGATGATGGTCAACAAATTCGTTTATCAGGAAAAGGAAATGCTGGCGGAAATGGTGGACCAACAGGAGATTTATATGTTTTCTTTAAAGTAACACCAGATGATTTCTTCGTTCGTGATGGTAGTGATATTTATTGTGAATTACCAATTAATTTCTCGCAAGCAGCCCTAGGAGCTGAACTTGAGATACCTACTATTCATGGTAAGGTTAAGTTGACAATTCCAACAGGTACGCAATCACAAACTAAGTTCAAATTAAAAAATAAAGGTATTAAAAACTTAAGAACAGGTTCTTTAGGTGATCAATTTGTAATTATTAAAGTTATTTCTCCAAAGAACTTGTCAGCTAAACAAAAAGCTTTATTTGAAGAATTAGCGACAATTGAAGATAATAGCGACAACATATTCGAAAAAATTAAAGGTGTCTTCAAACGTTTTAAAGATAAATAAAACTTTACAATTAATTTAGTTAATATATAATAAAACTGTTGAGATCATCAACAGTTTTATTTTTTAAAGATTGGTGATTATATGAGTTACATAAAAGTAACATGCCATCTTAATAGTGAAGATGTAGAAGCAGTTAGTGATTATTTCTTTTCATTAGCTTGTTTAGGAACTGAACTAATAGAAAGTGATTTTAAAAATAAGGTATTTGATGATAATTATGGTGAAATATACACATTAACTGCATCTGATTATCCTGATGTAGGAATTATTCTAATTGGATATTTCGAAGCAAATCTTGAGATGAATGAACTAGTTATTAAGCAATATTTGGATGATAATAATATTGAAATAGTCAATCATTTGTTAAAAGTGGAAATGCTAGATGATATCGATTATACAAATAGTTGGAAAGATTTTTTTCATGAAATTAAAATTAATGAAGATATTTCGATTGTCCCATCATGGTATGAAACTATTGATGATAAAATAAACATTAAAATAGAACCAGGTTTAGGATTTGGAACTGGAAGTCATCCAACTACTTATATGTGTTTAAAATATTTATCAGAATTTATAAAACCAAATGATTTAGTATGTGATTTAGGAACTGGTTCTGGAGTAATTGCGATTTTAGCAAATATTCTTGGAGCGAAAAAAGTATATGGTATCGATTTAGACAAAGATGCATTAAAAAACGCTAAATATAATGCGGAAATAAATCAAGTGAGTGATATCATATGGACAAGTAGTGGTTTAAACGAATTAAAAATTAAAAATGATCTCATTGTAGCGAATATCGTTTATGGTATTATTATTAATTTACTTCCAGATATAAGTAATAGTTTAAATAAAAACGGTTTGTTAATTATTTCTGGTATTACAAAAGATAAAAAAAATGATATAATTATAAAGTTAGTTGAAAACGGATTTATATTAATTAAAAGTGAAGAAATGAAAGATTTTGTTTCATTTGTTTTTAGGAAGTGATTTTATGCAACGATATTTTGTGGATTTTAATGAAAATGAAAAGTACTTCAAAATTACTGGTGATGATTTTCATCATATTAAAAATGTAATGAGGATGAAAATTAATGATGAAATTTATGTTTCAAATCAAACGGTGGTTTTTTACGCTAAAATAAGCGATATAGACGCAGATTATGTTTTATGTGAAATATTATCCCAAGTTAAAACAAATAGCGAGTTGCCTATTAAAATTAGTATTGCGCAAGGATTACCAAAAGCAGACAAATTTGAATTTGTTATTCAAAAACTAACTGAATTAGGCGTAAGTGAAATTATACCTGTACTAAGTGAAAGGTCAATTATTAAACTTGACAACAAAAAAGAAGATAAGAAATTAACTAGATACAATAAAATTGCGAAAGAAGCAGCAGAACAAAGTCATAGAGTTAAAATACCTAATATTACTGAAATAATGTCAGTGAAAGAACTGATTAAATATAGTGAAAATTATAAATATAAATTATTTGCTTATGAAGCAAGTAATGAAACGGATTTAATATATTTTAAACATGTTTTAAAAGAAATTAAAACAAATGAAAATATATTAGTGTTTATTGGTCCAGAAGGTGGAATAAGTGAAAAAGAAGTGGAATTGTTTAAAAACAATGAGTTTAGGGTAATTTCTCTAGGCAAAAGAATTTTACGTACGGAAACTGCACCACTATATGTCGCTTCAGTTATTTCATATGAATTAGAAACGAGAGGATGATTTATTTGCCAACAATCGCATTTTATACATTAGGATGTAAAGTAAATAATTATGAAACAGAAGCATTAAATGAATTATTTAAAAATGCTGGTTATCAAAGAGTTACTTTTGAAGAAATAGCCGATGTTTATGTGATCAATACATGTACCGTAACAAATAATGGAGATAGAAAGAGTCGTCAAATGATTCGTCGGGCAATTCGTAAAAATCCTGAAGCGGTCATTTGTGTAACAGGCTGTTATGCACAAACAAAACCAAATGAAATTGCCCAAATTGAAGGTGTAGATATCATTGTTGGTACGAATGGTCGCGAAAATATCGTTGAAATGGTAAAAGAATTTATTGAAAATCGTAAACCAATTACTTATGTATTAGATATTTTTAAAGATGCTAAGTTTGAAAACCTTGCGGTAATTAATTATGAATCAAGAACACGAGCGAATATTAAGATACAAGAAGGCTGTCAAAACTTTTGTACGTTTTGTATTATACCGTTTGCACGTGGTAAAATGCGTTCAAAAGATCGTGATTCGGTAATTACGGAAATTCAAAACTTAGTTGATCACGGTCATTTAGAAATCATCTTAACAGGGATTCATACTGGTGGTTATGGGATTGATTTTGAAAATTATGATTTAGCTGATTTAATCGTTGATATAGAAGCGAATATAAAAGGCATTAAACGCTTAAGAATTTCTTCAATTGAAATATCTCAAATCAATGAAAAAATGCTTCATGTAATGAAAAATTCAAAAATATTAGCGAATCATTTACATGTTCCTATTCAAGCAGGAAGTAATACTGTTCTTCAAAGAATGAATCGCAAATATAGTACTGACGAATATTATGCGAAAATTGAAGAGATTCGCGCAATATTTCCTGATATGGCTTTTACAACGGATGTTGTGGTCGGTTTCCCTGGTGAAACTGAGGAAGAGTTTAAAGAAACGTATGAATTTATTAAAAAGGTCGGATTTAGTGAATTACACGTTTTTCCCTATTCAAAACGTACTGGAACAGTAGCTGCGAGAATGAAAAATCAAGTTTCAGATATTATTAAATCGATGCGTGTTAATGAACTATTAAGTCTTTCTAATGAATTAGCACTCAAGTATATTAACCAATTCAAAGGAAAAGTTTTAGATGTAATCTATGAAGATTACACTGATAATAAAATGTTTATCATTGGTCATGCTTCTAACTATGTTAAAGTAAAAAGTGAAGCAAGTGATATATTTTTAGGAAAAGAATTGAAAACAGTTATTAAAGAAGCTGCATATCCTATATCAGTAGGAGAAATAATGAAAGAAATATAGAAAAAGATATTTACTATTTTCCCATTTTATTGTATAATTTTCATGTATTTTGTTTGTGTTGCGGAAGGAGGGGAAAAATTTATGGCAAAAACTATTGTAAGAAGTAATGAATCTATAGAAGATGCTTTACGTCGTTTTAAA
>JARDZP010000027.1 GCA_029240795.1 Haloplasmataceae bacterium
TAAACAAATATCCCTTGATAAAAACAAATTAAAAGAAACTGGACTGAACGCTAAAAATACAATTGCGGTAACATGGGAAAGTATTGTAAACAAAGTAGAAAAAAGATATCATGAAATTATTGAGGAACATAAAAAAACACATGTAGAAATCACGGTTAAAAATAAATCACACTAATAAAAAGTGAGCAAAACTTTAAAAGTTTTGCTCACTTTATATTTATCTGACCTTTTTTGAAACAATAATGTTGTCAAAAAGTATTTTATTTTGTTCACCTTTACCAAATTCAAATTTTAAATCTGTATTATTATTTGTTTCATCTTCCATTTTGAATTCGAGTGTATAATTTTGCTTAACAGGATTAATATTGAAGACATTAATCTGTTTTTCGATAAAAGAATGCCAAATATAATCTGTATTATATTTCCGATTTTCTATTTCACGGATTTCTAACCAACCGATATTAAGATTGATATTTCTGACTATATCAGCCTTAGCTTCAAAATTAACAATGTATGTTTCACCTTTTTCAAATTTAATACCGCTAAATATTATTTGCGATGACCATTCGTACATACCACCACTATATAATTCAATAATAATTTGATCGTTATAATCAATGATATTAAAAATGGCACTATCAAATTGTGATTTAACTAATTTTACTATATTATTTTCAATTAGACTATTATTATATGGATACATTGAAATTTTACCTACAATAACGATTCGTTCAAGTTTTTCAAGTTCTCCATGACAATTTGATATTGAATAAATTAATTTATACATCCCATTAATTTTTTCATTGACAATGCCTTCTATCTTTAAATCTTTAATTGATAATTCAGGGTCGGTTTCATCATGAATAAAAATATCCTCTAATGGGTTAAACCGATCTCCTTTTACCACAAAACATTGACTAGCACCATCAATTACTTTGTACATAGGCTCATTTAATACTTTTTCAATAAAGACTCTTACGATATTGACATCAAAATGTGTACACGTATTTCTGATTAATTCGTTTATTGTTTCTTTAATACTTAGTGGTTGACGGTAAGTCCTTACAGACGTCATTGCATCATATGCATCTGCTACAGCGAGAATTCGTGAAAATAGAGGAATCTCATCCCCTTTTAATCCACTAGGATAACCCGTTCCATCTAGGCGTTCATGATGATGTAATACATATTCAGCAATTTCCTTTAAATCATTTGAAGAGTTTAAGATACGATAGCCAATTTCTGAATGACGTTTGATTTCATTCCATTCACTAGTTGTTAATTTACCTGGTTTATTCAAGATGGTCTCACTTAAAGCAATTTTACCAATGTCATGTAATAAGCCAATCGCTTTAAGTTTACTTATCGCCATTTCAGATAAGTTTAATGCTACACCTATTTTGAGACAAACCTCACTAACTCGTTTTGAATGTTGTTCTTCACGCTGATTCTTTTCATGTAAAGCATGAATAATAGCGTAAACAGTCTTACTTCTCGTACTAGAACTTTCTACTAATTTTTGTTTATACATCATATCTTCAGCATTCTTTAATATTTTAGTAAGATCACTTTCATTATTGATTTTTGTATCAAATGCGGCTGAAATAGATAAATTAATGGTATTAATATGTCTTTTTGAACTTTGTTCTTGAATTTGTTTTACGATATCTTTAGCACTATCTGAACTGGTTCGGGGAAGCAAAATTAAAAACTCATCCCCACCCCATCTTACGATGATACTTTTCGGTCCACAAACAGTTTGAAAAACATCAGCTGCTTCTTTAAGTATTTTATCTCCTGTAAAGTGTCCAAAAGCATCATTTATTAGTTTTAGTCCATTCACGTCAGCAACGATTATCGATATCGGTAAATTATGAGATTTATCAATTAATTTAAATTGATAATCAAAATATCGTCTATTATATAATCCCGTTAAACTATCATGATAACTTAAAAATTCCTTTTCATTTTCTTCATGTTTTCTTTCAATCGCCTTTCCAATTGAACTAGTAAATAGTTTTAGTAAAGATAACTTATCATCTGAAATGAGTCTTTCATATTTACATTCCTCAAAAGAAATAAATCCCCATAGTTTTTTGTTAATCTGAATTGGTATCATTAATATTGATAAATTTTCAAGATGTTCTAAATATGTTTTTGCTTCCATATTCGAATTTTTTACTAATTCATTAATTATTTCACCTTTATTTATAATATCATAATACTCTTCTAACATTTGAAATTCTATTAATTCATTAAAAACACTATCGTGTGACCAAATAAATAATTGTTTAGCAAACATGTTTTCACCAAGTTGAAATAACTTAATTTGATCTAAACCTAATGCTTTACCAATTATCGTTAAACTAGTTTTAATAGCTTCAATATAATTACAGTTAGTTAATAATTCATTGGTTGAATAAAGAATAGCTGAAAGAATTCGTTCTTTATCTATTAAAGACAAATAGTTAGTTTTACGATTTGTTATATCTTCACTTACAATTACTTTTTGGTCATTTATAAGTAATAACTTGGAATGTATCCATTTTATTTCATTTCCTTCGGAAATAATCCGATATTCAATATTAAATTCGTTTAACTCAAGATATTTATTGTATTCAGCTAATACAGTTTGTCTATCCTCATCATAAACTTGATTAAACAAACTAATATTTATTTCATTATCTAATATAATTTCATAATGATTTTTTTCATAAAGATCTTCTTTGGGTTTTGTTATTTGATTAAAATAAATAAAAAAGTATTCTTTAATTAAATTAATAATTTTTACAGAGTACCATTTATTAGAATATGTCGAAAAACATTGTATTTCTTTACTACCCACTATTCCATTTTTAATATAATCAATGATTTCAGGAAAAACATAACTTATTTTATCATTAAGATTTTCATTATAATTGATACCGATTATTTTATCAAAAGTTTTATTAGCATTATTAAAAAGATAATCCATTATTTCCCCATTATTATCTTTTATAATTTTACACTGAACATAACCTATTGAATCACTCATACTCAACAATCACTCCTATATCCAAATTATAACAAAATTCAATCAAATAAGTCAAAAGATATCAGGAAAGATTAAGAATTATTTTATAATTAGTATGAATTACTAGTTAAATTTACAGTTTTCTGAGAAATTATGAAAAAGTAAGTTCATTTTGAACTTACTTTTTTTATAAATTATTTTATAAATATACTTCTATAATATTATTATTTGAATATAATTTGGGTTCAAGAAAATCCTTTTTAATTAATGCTCCACCCGTTCTGTATTTATTCTTAAGTCTCGTAAATTCAATTTTTTCATTGTTTACAACAATTTTGTTCACTCCATCACTATTGCCAGTAATATGATAGATTATTTGAAACTCTTTATTTTCATATTTGTAATCAAATTTTAACCCATCAAGCTTTTTAGGTAAAATGGGATCCATTACTAAATCTCCATTTTTAATACGATATCCTAAACAATTTGAAATTAATTGATTTAAATAAATTCCAGGACCACTGGAGTAAATGCGCCATCCACCTTTTACACCAACTTTACCTTTTTTAATTTTATCGAAATTTTCCATCGCTTCATAACGATTATAGAAGAATGCATCTGAACTACTAAAATAAGTGTTACTTTGACGGTATAAGGCATTAGGTACTACATCTTGAATTTTAATTGGGTTAATTACTAATAAATTATCCCAAACTTCATCCACTTTACCTAACTTTGCCATCGCTTCTACATAACGAATATGTGCATGAACATATTGTAAGCCGATTTCTCGACCAAAATTTGCGGCTGTTTCAGCACGTGTGAAATATGTATTTATACCACCAGTATATTTAACAGTATGATTCATTAAGCGTACACCATCTGGATGTTTTAAATGTTTATCAATGATATCACAATATTTTTCAGATTGATCTTTTCTAAATATTTCACCTATGATACCATCATTAAATGGTAATAGACGATATTTTAAACCTGATAATTCATCACTTGGATGCAACATATATTTTATACCGTCTTCATCAAACAATACGAATCCTGCAGGTATATTATCTTTAATGATATATTTTTCATAATCTACTTTAATTTGTTTTGCGAGAGTCAACAATTCATTAGATAGTTCTAAATTATAGGTTTCAATTGCTTCAGAAAAGTGATTTATTGCTTGATAAGTCAGTGCTACTGTCCAACCACTCACCATAAACTTTGTTAGTTCCTTATTGGCTGGTTGTAATGTGTCATCCCAATCTCCACCACCATAAGCAGATAAATGCGTACCTTTTATAAAGCTTCCTTTTATTGAATTAATTTCATGTAATACGTGATTGATGATAGATTCAGTTTCTTTTGTGTATTCAATTATAGATAAATCTGTATATGGAACTTTTTCGTTTAGGATACTAAAATCACCTGTAGCTAGTAAATATAACGCTAGAGATCGTAGCGGCCAAACGATGATATCTCCATGACTTTCTTGAGCTTGAATTTTGTAATATTCATCAAACATAAACCATTGTGGCCAGTCACCTGTTTGCTTAAATTGATGTGAATAAACTTTAAGTAATATATCGCGAACAACTGGGAATTGTTGTGTAGCTAAGAAATATTCAATTGGACCTTGACATACGTCACGTGTTCCCCAAGCAGCACCAGAATATTGTTCTAATCCGTGAGGTGATGAATAATGAATAAACGCATGATGTGTATACCACATAACGATATCATTAAACTTTTCTACTTCTTCATTATTCAAAGTAAGTTTAAAGTTATTTAGATTTTGTCTATAATATGCTTTATAATTTTCTTTTACTTGTTCTAATTGGTATAAAATAATGGGATATTCTTCACCATTAATTCTACCTTGAGTGATAATTCTAAATGAATCACTACTATTTATAATTAATGATACAATAGGTTGATTACGTGATTTTTTATCTTGGTAGAAAATACTATCATCACTTATGAAGAAGTTAGAATTAAGAATCATATTATATCTTAAATTTGGATATTTTCCATAACACATTGAATTTTTACTTGGGATGAATTCTAAATTATTACCTTTTACTTCAAGTTCAAAGGGATGTTCATATTCACCTGCACCCATCACGATGTGATTTATAACGATAAAATTATATTTGATACCTCTAGTTGATGCTACCTCTAGAATTAATTCTGGTTGATCGACAAGAACCATGGAAGTAACAGTTAGTATATCATCACTTAATTTATAACTCCATTTAGAATAATTTATTCCTAGTTCAAAACTTGATGGTAAACCTAGTAGTTTGTACTCACCATCCATTTCAATTAAAATTCTTTGACCTGATATTTTATCAACATTTAATGGATTACGTACATTTGATGATAGTTTATTAAATGAAGTATTACCTACTACAACTTGTGAACTAAATACACCAAAAATGAAATGAGTAGCTGATAATAATTCTTTTTTAATATAACGATTATTACCTGTAATAATGATATTACCATGTGGCCTTTCAACTAATAATTCTTTTGCTTTTAAAACTACATGACTACTATCTGGATTAAAGAATGATAATATTTTACCTTTTTCACTTTCTAGATGTTTTTGATTAGGGTAATAGTTATTAACTTCATCAGTAGTGAATGGTAATGCGTTCATACAATTATTCAAGTTAATTTTAAGTCCTAATTTATTTAGTTTTCCTTCATCAAGATTAAAATTACTGTTTATTGCTTCATAAGCTTTAAATATATTATCTTCAAAGCGAACTTCAGTCGCAACTTCATGAATTGATTCATCAAATAGTCCATAAAAGGAGAACTTTTCACAATCCTTAAGTGTCATCTTCTCTGATTGAAGTGCCGTATAAGCAAATTCATATTGATAAATGCGATTTTCTAGTTCATTCATAAACATCGCAATAGGTACATTTGTATCCTTATACTCAAGCCCAAAGAATTGAAAACCATCAGTTGAATAGGCTACATTGTTTGATAAAGAGCCTTGTTGTAAATAATGTGGTGTTCCTTGATTTTGTCTTGAACAAACGTTATAACCATACTTGTTTTTAAATACTTTGTGATCAATATATTGAGAAGTGTAAGCTTCGTTATTGTAGATTCCGCCCTTGCCTGATATGCCTACATCTTGACCATATAAAATATCAACTTTTGTGTTATCTTTAGTTAAGTTAGTTAATTTAACTTCCCAAAACCACATGTTTTCTAAAACAGTAAGTACAACCATATATTCAATATTTTTAAACGTTCCTTTATAATAAGCTTTATTATTTTCACAATAAAACTTACTTGGTGAATCAATACCAATTAATTTTGTAAATTCAATTTTTTTACCATCATATACACGCAAAAATAAATTACTTGTAGAACCAACAATATTATTACCGCGATACATATTTATTTGTATATTCCCTTTTTCAATGGTAAAAACATCACCTGATTCTAATAAATAAAACGATATTCCACCACTAGATAAGGTGAATTTTTTTATTTCATTGCCTAAAATCATTTTTAATCCTCCTAAAAAGATATTACCTTATTTTATATTATTTGATGAATACTCATAAATATTATTGATTTAAACTCCAAATGAAAAAAGTTATCTCGATTGAGTTAACTTACATGTGTTCAATAATTTGCATATCTAATAGTTTCATACAATCAATTCACTGTATATTCACTAAGTGACTTAAAATTAATTTCGTATTTCTTTCAACTTGCTCTTCAACTAGGATTTTTTCCACGCTATAAAAGGTATTAAATGCTTGAGTTAAGTTTAAAGAACGCATTTGAACTATCGAAAGGGGTTTTGCGATATTGGGTGATGAGTAATCAATTAAAATACTGGATTTAATAAATTATCCATTATAACAATAGATACTACAGCTTTTTTTAAAAAGATTAAAAATCCTCTCACAAAGTTAACATCTTCGAAATAAAGGCTTATTCATTGGATTTTAACTCTTCACTACAACTTGTTATGTCTTTTTTTATTGTTTTTGCGATTACAAAACACGGATCGAATATCACCTTATTTATTGTCTTTAGGATCTTCAACACTTACATTCATACTTAGATTATAGGTGTCTTTAAAATAATTTTTTTCGTAATAATAAGTTTACCTCCTTAAAATAAAAAAAATCGTCCTAATAAAAGGACGACTAATCGCGGTATCACTTTAGTTTACAAATAAATTGTACACTCAATCTTTCTACTTTCAATCATTGAATGATATTTATAGTACTTGTCAAACATTTTCAATTAAATCTTGTTCTAACAATTTAGGAGCTAAAAAATTAATCCCGATTGCACCAAGGGGTGCAGTAACAATAATTGATAATACAGCGATTGCTAAAATAAGATCGCCACCAATAACTCCAAGAGATAAAGGAATTCCGCCAATTGCGGCTTGAACTGTTGCTTTAGGTAAATAAGATACAATCGAAAAGATTTTTTCCTTTAAATTGAGATGACTACCGATTGTAGAAACTAAGACACCCATACTTCTAGCTACTAGTCCAAACGTTATTACCACTAGTCCAATTAATCCAGCATCTAAAGCCACTTTCATATTCACTTCAGCACCAACTAATACAAATAAGAATAATTCAGCAAGAACCCACATTTTATTAAATTTAGCTGATAATCTTACTCCAAGAGCTGGAATTCGTTCCGTTATAACAAACCCCATTGCCATAACACCTAATAATGAAGCAATCATTACACCATTTTCTAGTGCTTTTTCTAAACTAACTAAAAAAATCGCAATGGATAAAATAAGAATGACTTTTTTACTATCACGAATTCGGTATTTAATAAATATCGTGACCAGGATAAGTCCAAGTACTATTCCTAGAATTACTCCTATTATTATGGAAATAGGAATGTTTAATAATTCTATGCCTATATTAAAGTTTTTATTTGCATAAATACCCATAAAACTCGTGAAAATAGTAATCGCAAAAACATCATCAATCGATGAAGCTGATAAAATTAAGATAGGTATCCCTTTTTTCATGCCACGTCTTTCATCAATGAATTTTAACATGAGTGGCACAACAACGGCAGGTGAAACTGCAGCCAAAATGAACCCTAACATCCCACCACGAATAAAATCGATTTTAAGTAACCAAATTGAAACAAATGCGATTGTTAGTCCTTCAAACAATCCAGGAATAAAACTCATTTTTAATGCCGTTTTACCCACTTTTTTTAATTCATTACGATTCAAACCAAGTCCTGCCCTTAATAAAATAATGATCAGCGCGATTTTACGTAGTTCTCCTGAAACGTTTAAGATAGATTGATCTAACAAATTTAAACTATGTGGGCCAATAATAACACCAACAACTATCATGCCTAGTAATCCTGGTAATTTTATTTTGGTAAAGATTAAATTACCCATCATTCCAAAAAACATGATTAAGGCAATACTTAACGCCATGGCTATACCTCATTTAAATAAAATTTCTTTAATTATATCCTTTTTTACAAAAATTAACAATAGTTTATTAATTTATCATAAAACAAAGTTTGCATCAAATCATAATAATATGTATAATTAGTATATCTTAGAAATTTGGTGAGATTAATGTATGATGCGATCGTAATCGGTGCAGGTCCATCAGGAATGATGTGTGCTATTACAGCGAGTAAGAATAACAACAAAGTTCTAATTATTGAAAAGAATGATGTCATAGGTAAGAAAATGCGCTTAACTGGCGGTGGTCGATGTAATATCACAAATCTAAAAGACACTGCTGAATTTGTGAAAAGCTTACCAATAAAAAACGGTCGTTTTTTATTTAGTGCTTTATCTAATTTTAATCCTCATGATATTTACCATTACTTTGAAAGTCTAGGAATTAAACTAAAAGTTGAAGATCATGATCGCGTATTTCCAGTTAGTGATAAAGCTATAGATTTTGTTGATGCTTTAAAACAAGATTTAATAAATAAAAATGTTGAAATTATTTATAATTCTAATGTGATTAATATTGAAATTCATAGTGATTATAAAATAGTAAAAACAGAAACTCAAGATTTAAAAACAAAAAATATCGTGATCGCAACAGGCGGAATGAGTTATCCTCATACGGGATCAACGGGCGTTGGTCATGATATAGCCGAAAATCTAAATCATAGTGTAACAGAATTATTTCCGACTGAATCACCGATCATCTCAAATGATCCAATCATAACTAGTAAAGAGTTACAAGGAATATCTTTTAGTAATGTGATTTTATCGTTAGTTGACAACACTAAGATATTAAAATCTCATCAAGCAGATCTAATCATCACACATTTTGGCTTAAGTGGACCGGTTGCTTTAAAGTTAAGTCAATTTGTTTATCATTATTTAAAAGACCATAAAGAAGCATTACTACTCCTAGATGTCTTGCCTAATATTTCTTATGACAATCTTATTAAAGAATTAAAAGAAAAACGCGATAATAATTCTACAAAATTAGTAAAAACTGTTTTTAAAGGATTTTCACAAAATCGTTTTATTGAATTTATCTTAAAACAGATTCATTTAAATAATGAATTAAAAATGGCGGATTTAGCCAACTCACAAATTGAAGATTTTGTTAAATCATTAAAAAGTTTTGAAATAAAAGCTCATGATGTAAAACCAATCAGTGTCGCATTTGTAACTGGTGGAGGAGTTTCTTTAAAAGAGATTAATCCGCAAACCATGGAATCAAAAATCATACCAGGTTTATATTTTGTCGGTGAAGTTTTAGATCTACACGGTTACACGGGTGGATATAATATCACAATTGCCTTATCTACTGGATATACGGCTGGTATAAGCATAAGAGGAGAAGAAAAATGAGTAAAACTTTAGTATTAGCTGAAAAACCTTCAGTAGGGAGAGATATCGCTAGAGTATTAAAATGTACTAATAATGGAAATGGGTACATTGAAGGACAAAATTATATCGTAACTTGGGCATTAGGTCACTTAGTTACCCTAGCTGATCCCGAAAAATATGAAGAAAAATATAAACAATGGCGAATAGATGATTTACCTATTTTACCTAAAGAAGTTGAACTTGAAGTAATACCTAAAACAGGTAAACAGTATCAAACTGTTAAATCACTTCTTCATCGTCAGGATGTGAGTGATATTGTCATCGCAACAGATGCTGGCCGTGAAGGTGAATTAGTTGCGCGTTGGATTTTAGTCAAGGCTAATGTTCATAAACCACTTAAGAGACTTTGGATTTCATCGGTAACTGATAAGGCTATAAACGAAGGCTTTCGTAATTTAAAAGACGGAAGAGCGTATGAAACCTTATATTATTCTGCACAAGCTCGAGCTGAAGCTGATTGGTACGTTGGTATTAATGGCACTAGAGCACTGACTTGTAAATATAATGCCCAGTTATCTTGTGGTAGAGTGCAAACTCCAACCCTCGCTTTAATCGCATTAAGAGAAGATGAAATCAATAATTTTAAACCTCAAAAATATTATGGAATTACCGCAAAAACTAATCAAGTTACTTTTAGTTGGCAAGATAGCCAAACACATGACCATAAAACTTTTGATGAAAGTAAAATTGATTTAATCTTAAATCATTCTCAAAATAAAAACGCTGAAATAATTGATGTCAATAAAAGTTATAAAAAGACTTACCCTAAAGGATTATATGATTTGACAGAATTACAAAGGGACGCAAATCGGATATTTAACTTTTCCGCAAAAGATACACTTTCAATTATGCAGTCACTTTATGAACACCACAAAATTCTGACCTATCCAAGAACTGATTCACGCTATATTTCAACCGATGTAGTAGATACACTAAATGACCGTGTAAGGGCAGTAAATATTGGACCCTATGTTGAATATGCTTCAAAAATAGTTAATAAGCCAATTAAAGCTAGTAGTTCTTTCGTCGATAATGCAAAAGTTTCAGATCACCATGCGATCATTCCTACTGAACAAAGAGTGAATTTAACAGCGTTAAGTGATTCAGAAAGAAAAGTCTATGATTTAGTCGTTAAACGTTTTCTAGCTGTATTATATCCCCCATTTGAATATGAACAAACTACCATTAAGGCTAGAATAAATAATGAAACGTTTATCGCAAAAGGTAAATTAGTTATTTCCTTAGGATTTAAAGCGATTTATGGTAATATTAGTATCGATGATGAAGAAAGTGATGATTCACAAACATTACCGGAAATAAATAAAGGTGACATTCTCAAAGTTCAATCCATTGTAAAAACGACTGGTACCACAAAACCGCCAGCATATTATAATGAAGGAACGCTTCTATCCGTAATGGAAAATCCAGTTAAATATATGGAAACAACAAATAAAGACCTAATCAAAACAATTGGTGAAACAGGTGGACTTGGAACAGTCGCTACTCGTGCAGATATTATTGAAAAGTTATTTAATATCTTCTTAATTGAGAAAAAAGGTAAAGATCTTTTTACAACATCAAAAGGTAAACAATTATTAAATTTAGTGCCTGTTGGATTAAAATCTCCCATCTTAACAGCGACTTGGGAACAAAAACTGAGTTTAATCGCAAAAGGTAAATTAAATAAAGATGATTTCATTCATGAAATGAAAGATTATGCGATAAAAGTTGTTAATGAAATTAAGAATAGTGAAGATAAGTTTAAACATGATAATTTATCAACAAAAAATTGTCCTAATTGCGGCAAATTATTATTAGAAGTGAATAACAAAGATAATAAAATGCTTGTCTGTCAAGATCGCAGTTGCGGTTACCGTAAAGTAACTGCAAGAGTTACAAATGCTCGTTGTCCTGTCTGTCATAAAAAATTAGAACTTGTTGGTGAAGGTGAAGGACAATTATTTATTTGTAAATGTGGTCATAAAGAAAAACTGTCGACATTTACTGAAAAGAAGAAAACTGAAAATAAAAGTGTCTCAAAGCATGAAGTGAGTAACTATTTAAATAGGCAAGAAGATGTTAGTGTAAACAGTTCTTTAGCTGATGCATTAATGAATCTAAAAAATAAGAAGTAATTATATATATAATAGAAGGAGTGTATTATGAATATACTCCTTTTTTGATTTATTAATTGTAATTTAGAAATGAGCAACTTGTGGGTAGTCTTCATTACTAAACGTATCCATAAACTCACGAATTGTTTTTCCAAAGGAAATGATTTCTAAAATTAATATCGTTATAATCGTTATAAACCTTAATATCATTTACATCAATATTATAGGTAATATATCCAAGGTTTGATTGAGACTCTAATTTATCCTTAATAATCGGATATAAATTAAGATAATAAAAATTATCTTTTAATTTTTCAATCTCATGATGATCACTTAAATAATAATCATAGCCTGGAAAAATATTATAACCATTGTAAGATAGTACCTTATTTGATATTATTCCTAATTCATAGAAAGGATCACTTAATTCAGATAAAACTAAATGGGTATTATCATCAATTGGGATAAAATTAAAGTCAGGCTTGTTTTTCAAATCACCTAATAATAAAAATTCTTTTGACGCTATGATTAATCCTTTTTGATTTCTAAGAACATTTTTAATTTCATCATAGTTCACATTATTTTTAAGTCTATAACCATCATTCATCAAATTGGTAAAATTAGTTTGAAAATAATCTGCTTTTTTCATTCTTTCCAACTCATTATAATCTATTTCAGCACCAGTATTAGTTGGTTCTGTGATTAACCCAACATCTATTACTTCTTCTTTTTGTCTTGTAATTATAGTTATAAAAATCGCAATAAAAGCTAGAAGGTTTACTATTCTAAAATACTTCATATTAAACACAATATCACTCCTTAATACTATAATTATATTTTTAGTAAATTTAACCTTTTTATGAAATAATTGTGAAAAAAAAGAGATATTTAGTCATTTAAATATCTCTCTTTTTTATAAATTTATTTGGAGTTATTATACTGATATTAAATCAATTAAATCAGTAAAATCAACATAAGCTTTTTGAGCTTTAAATACAACGACACTATTTTTTTCTACTAATTTTTTAATAATCGATTTCGCATCATCTACATCTTTATAGTAATAAACAATATCTTGATTGACTCCATCATCGATTGCTGCTTTTTTAAATTCATAAGCCCATTTACCAATTAGTAATAAATAAGTAAAGTCAATATCTTTTAATTTTTTTCCTATTTCATAATGAATTTTTTTTGCATATTCTTCGATATTTATATTGGGTCTTTCTAAATCACCTAGTACGAGTAATAATGGATTATTATTAACAATCTGCGGTAATTCATCTAGTAACATCATCGTTGATTCTGGATTCGCATTAAAATTATCATTGATGATCATTGAATTATTTATGCCTTTGATTGTTTCTTGTCTTCCCTTATTTGGGGTGAAATTTAACAAACCTTTTCTTATATTTCTTACTGAAATATCTAATAAATAGCCAATTAAGATCGCAGATAAGGCGTTTGATACATTATATTTACCAAAAGTATTAATTTCAAAATGATTTGTATAACGTTCATAAACTGCATCAAAAGAAGTAACACCATTTTCATATTTAATATTTTTTGCATAAATATCATTACCATCATTAATACCAAATGTATATAATGCTCCTTTAAATTTATGTATAGGCATATTTAAACAATTGATGTCATCACCATTGATTAATAGTATACCATCACTTGTTATATGTTTTAAAATTTCTGATTTAGCTTTGATTATATTTTCAATGGATCCTAAACTCGTAAAGTGAGCCCGTTGAATGGATGTAACAACCGCAATATTGGGTTTTACAATACCTGATGAAAAATCCATTATTCCGAAACCTTTCATCCCTACTTCAAGGACGCAAGCTTGATGATCTTCTTCTAAACTTAAAAGATTATAAGCAACACCTGTCGGGGCATTAAAGTTTTCATAGCCAACTAAAGCGTTATATTTTTGACCTAATACACAACCGATTATTTCTTTTGTGGTGGTCTTACCTGAACTACCAATTACTTCTATCATGGGAATATCAAATAATTTACGATAGAATTTAGCTAGGTTTAAATATGAACCGCTTATACTATCCACTTCAATTACTCCAATTTCAGCTTTAACCCATTTTTTTAAATTAATATTATAACTAGGTTTAACTAAAACACCAGAGACTTGATTTTTTTTCATTTTTTCGATTAGGTAATCTTCATCATCAAAATCACATATTAAATATAAACATCTATTTATGGGTTTCTCATTAAAATTCACTACTGATGTTACTGATGCATTATTTTTCCAGTATAGTAATTTACCATCAACTGCTTTTACAATATCATTTACATAGATTTTCTTCATCCATATCCCACCTTTTACTTCTTACTTTAAGGATATGTTATTTTATTATTTATTGTTTGTATTTTTATTCATATACTTAAAAATGTATTATTTACTTATTTATTAATTAAATGCTTTCCATAAATCTCCCGAATAATTAATGAATTCTTTAATTTCATCATAGTTAATTTTAAAAGTTGGGAACCCAGCAGCATAAGGAGCTATATCATATGGCTCAAAATAAAGATAAAGTGCTTCATCATCTACATAAAATGGTTGATTTTGAATTATACCTTTGAAAGCATCAGGAAACAAATAGTCATATTTATTATCATTTTTGATTTTATTACTGATTATTTCACTTAATCCTTTTACATAATCTAGGTTTTCTTTAAATAGATCTATTAATTCAAAACAGACTCCTTTTTCTAAATCAATATGACAATATGCCCTATAAGGCATGCCATGAGCAGCTCCAAATGGAAAATAATAACCCTCAAACTTAATACTTAAGAGATTTTTTTGATAGAAGCTAATCTCAAAATTGCCGTAATATGAATAATCTAATTTCTCAGTCGGATTAATGTATTTCACTTGTGATTTAATTTTTAACATTTGATTTATATTTTTATTAACACCCGTTAAAAATGGATAATAGACTAAATAATCTTTATTTGGCTTATATTTATTAATTACAACTTGAATAGTTGGCTTAATTTTAATGACATCATTCGGTTTATAGATTACTTTACCTAATTGATCAATATAAAATAATACAAAATCTTGATCTACTTTTATTAAACCATTCACGATTGCCAATGTACCCTGTCCACTGATTATAGGAAGATTATCAACTTTTTCGCCATTTAAATTTATAAAGTAAGTATTAAAATCATCTGAAGCAGATGCTACGCCATCTTTAAAATCTAAAATTTGGGTAAATATTACTTTTGTTAGGATTTCGCCATTACTACTTGCTAAAGCATATTTGTAACCTAAATAGGGTTTATCTTGAATAAGATTATTTCCTACTGCATATCTATCATCACCTAAGTAGTTCATGGTGTTGTAAATGGGTTTTATGATATAATTACCCTTTTTATCAATGAGTCCATAAAAATCATTATTAATATGAACGATAGCTCTACTATTAATAAATGGTAAAGCATAAGTATAAATAGGTGAAATCATAACTTTACCCGATTCATCAATATAGCCATATAATCCATCATCAGTTAGTTTAAATGCCAGATAGTCATCACCATAATTACCCACGTATGCAAATTTATAAGCATGCAAAATTTTACCAAATGGATTAACTAAATAATATTCATTTTCCTTTAATTTAACGACTGCTTTTCCATTTATAAAATCTGTTCCATTTAGATAAATCGCTTGAATGACTTCATTTCCATTTATATCTAAATAACCATATAATATAGTATCTTTGTTCATTTTATAAAATAATGCCCGCTGACCTTGATATGAATTTATATAATCATAACTTTTATTTGTTACTAACTTACCCAATTCATCAATTACTCCAAATCCATTTTTATCGACGATTGTTGCCCTTTGATCATTAAATGGACTAATATTTTCATATGTTGGCTCTAATATATAATGACCTGTTTGATCAATTAAGCCACTTAAACCTAATTCAACAATCGCAATCCCATTCTCTTGGAAATCATTAGCATCTTCAAAGTTGGGTTCTATCTGAAAATTACCTAATTCATCAATATAGCCATACTCTTTACCGTTTATACTATTAATATAGGCATGATAAAGATGAACTGAATTACGATAATTATTTAATAAAAGATTTGAAAATTCTAATTGATTATCTTTATATTCTAATACAATTATTTTATTTTTTTGATTATTAATTTCAAATTCTAAAATCATATAATATTTGTTTTCTATTTTTTTAACTTTAAAATTAATAAGTTTCTAATCAACCATTTTTTTCTCTTTGAAAATACACCACTTATTGTTTATATATTTTAACACTCTGATATTTATATTATATTGATCATCATATAACCCAACTATTTCATAGACATTGTCATGATCGATATCAAATAACAAAACAATCGGTTTATTATCAATTTTATAAATTTCGTATGGCAATAAGTTTTTAAAAATTTGATAAAATAGATTCATTTTCCACACTCCTATTTAAATTCAAAATATAATATGAAATAATTAAAAGGATGTGTACAAAAAAAGGTAATACAAGTTTGTATTACCTATTATCCATTATATTATATTTTCTTTCTTTAGATATTTAATAAATGTATCAACAACATTTTTATCAAAATGGATGCCTGTATATTTTATGAGTTCATAGATCGCTTCGTTTACTGTACTCGCATGACGATAAGGACGTTCTGTTGTCATCGTATCGAACGTATCTGCGACAGCTATTATTTTCGCTTCAATCGAGATTTCATCATTTTTTAATCCTTTAGGATATCCAGACCCATCAAGTCTTTCATGATGTTGTTCAACAATATATGAAATGTCAGTATATTTAATTTTTTTTACCAATTCTTTACCAGAATTGACATGTAATTTCATGATTTCATATTCTTCATCATTTAATTTACCAGGTTTTTTTAATATTTCATCAGGAACATTAATTTTACCTACATCGTGAAATAAGGCGGCTAAAGTGATTCTAAATATAGAATCCCGTTCTAAACCCATTTCTAAAGCAATTTTCAATGAATAATCTCTTACTCTTTCACTATGACCATGTGTATATTTATCTTTAAGACCAATGTCTTTATTAAACTTATATAATTCTTTTAAAGATTCACCTAGATAGTGAAACATTGGTTGAGTTGAGACATATAACATTTTAACATATGTAGTTGTTTTAAACAAACATGAATTTTCAAGTTTTTTTGTATAAAAGAAATCACCGGTTTTAACCTTTGTTGGTGTCTCATTATTAGGTAAATAATCTAATTCACCATCTAATAAATAAAAAAACTCCATTAAATTAGTACCTTCAGCAGAAGATATTATAAAAGGAATCCCTGCTTCAATTTCTTGTATCATTATTTCGACACCATCGCCAGCAGCAATGAGATCAATTTTTTGGTCATCTAAAATGGCTTTATCTAATGATTTCCCATCATTAGATATGTACAAACCTTTACAATTCATGCATATCATTCCTAATCTTTGTTAATTAACCGTTTTTCACAGTTGAATCGCTTATTTCTACACCCCATGCAATTACTATTAATGGGTCGATTTTAACGTTTTTGTGTCCAACTTCATATTTTATATATTCACATTCAACTAAAACGCCATTTTTGGCAGCAAACTCTTTAGCTTCATTAGCTACAGCGTTTGTTTCTTCTACAAGAACGGCGATTAATTCTTTAAGTGCTGTGTTATATTCTTTACTAGAAAGGTTTTGTTCTAAAACTTTTGCTTCACTTTGTGCAATTGCAACTAAAGATTCTATTTGAGCATTAGCGGATTCTACTTTTGCTATTACTTCTGTTACAACTTCAGGTTCTACTACTACACTTGCTTTAGTATTAAAACCTATTCCTAAAAATACGACTAATAAACTACAAACTAATAAAATTTTTCTCATGGCAAATCCTCCATTTTCGTATTTTAATAAAATTATACCTAAATATTATATAACTTGCAACAGAAAATAACATAATTTGTTATTTTACAACCCTATTTTAACAATACTAATACAAAATAGTTTGATATAATAAAATAAAAATGTTATTATATATTTGATATTATTAAAAGGATGATTAGATTGTTTAAAATATTAGTTGATGCTGATGCTTGTCCAGTTAAACAAATTATACTTAAAATTGCAAAACTATATAATATTGAGGTATACATGCTTTTTGATACTAGCCATATTTATGAAGACGGCTATTCAAAAACTATCTATATCGATAAAGGTAGAGATAGTGTAGATTTCGCATTAGTAAATTTAATCAATATAAACGATATTGTTGTTACGCAAGATTATGGAGTTGCTTGTATATCATTGTCTAGAGGAGCGAATGTTTTAAACCAAAATGGTTTAATATATACAAGTAATAATATAGACCTTTTACTACATCAACGATTTGTTTCTGCTAAAATAAGGCAATCGGGAATGAAAACGAAAGGCCCTAAAAAGAGAAACGTTGATCAAGATTATAAATTTGAGTTAGAATTTTTTAATCTAATAAAAAAATTATTGTTAAATTACTAATGCTCCCTAATTATAAGGTAATAACTTTTATTTGACAATCAAACATATAAAAAGTATATAAAACTGGTTCATACGGGACCAACTTCATACCTTTTTATATTTATTTATATGATTTAGACTAATAAATTATGATAAAAAACATCCTTTAAATAAAATAAAGGATGTTTTTGTTTTTATTGTTGTTTAACTACATTAAAATTATCGACAATTAATAACCAGTTTTGTGGAAAGGCTAAGCCTAATTTCCAATAACTAACTCCACGTAATTTTAATTCCTTTACTAAATCGAATTTTGCTTGAATTGATCGAGCATCTTCAAACCATATTATATGTTCTTTACCATTTTCGTCAGTGTATTCAATAAATGGAGCTTGATTTTTTTCATCATATTGAATTGGTACATTATATGTTCTTGCTATTTCAATTGCTCTTTGAGGGCTAATCGCTTTAGCGAATTCTCCGCCTTGTACAAACGGTAATGTCCAATCATAGCCATATAAATTTTGACCTAGCATTATTTTAGATGCAGGCATTTCGGTAAGCGCATATTCAACAACTTCTCTCACATTTGGTAATGGCGAAACTGGAAGTGGTGGTCCACCACTATATCCCCATTCATAGGTCATTAAAACAACAAAGTCCGCGATTTCACCAATTGCTCCATAGTCATGCGCTTCATACCATGGACCAACTTGTTCTGCACTCGTTTTTGGAGCTAATGCGACAGACATTAATAGTCCATTTTGTGATAGGCGCTCTTTAGCAAGAGTTAGAAAAGCGATATAATTTTCTCTGTCAACTGGTCTTAAAAATTCCATATCAAAGTGAATATCACTAAAATTTTCGCTTTTGGCAGTTCTTATAATATTATCTATCAGTTTATTCTGAAGTTCTTTGTTTTCTAAAATTAATTGTCCTAATTCAGCACTAAATGCTCCTTCTTCTAGATTCGTTACAACCATCATTAAAGTTGCACGGTTGTTTCTCGCAATCGTTCCAAAATTATTTAAAGGCGGGGCTTCTAGACTACCATCACGTAATATTCGATAGCTAAATGGGGCAAGATAGGTTAAATAGGGTGCTGCTTTAGTTGCTGCTTGTTCTAAAGCTGGACTTACAGTCTCAGTTAGTGGTTCAACATAAGCATTTATTTCTGCTCTTTGTTTTGGTCTTGGTGGAATATAAAGTCGTTGACCAACTGATAACTGAGTATTAGGTGATAACCCATTGATTCGTGCTAATTCTTGATAATTTATACCATATCTTTGGCTAACCCTATACAATGAATCACCGGGCTGTACGGTATAATAACTACCAACGATTGGAATTACTAATGCCTGACCAACAACTAGCTGATAGGGAGGCGGTATTTCATTCGAAGTCGCTATCATATTTGTTGTCGTGTTATAAAGTTGAGCGATTGAATTTAAAGATTCACCAGGTTTTACAACATGTATTTGCATGATTACACTCCTTTCTTAGGATATTGTCCAATATCATTATATGTATGATAATAAAAAGTGTAATCAAAAAACAAAAAGTCAAAGAAAACTTTGACTTGTAAATTAATTAATAAAAATAACGCATGTCATATCCAGTTATAATTCCACACGCTAATCGCTTTCCTGCATTACCTGCAGGCTGTGATTTATAATCATCAGGACCTGAATGAATAATAACTGCCTTTCCTATAATACTATCAATCGTAAATTTATTTGTAAAAAAAGCCATATAAGCTAACCCTTTATTTGAAAATAAAACAGGAAAATCACCTACATGATTTCCATGTGGTTGATTTGTTGGATTCCAGTGTTCACCGGCACTCTTAAACGGATCTTGGTTATCACCAATTGTACAAACTCCAAATTCATGAATATGAAAACCATGTGGTCCGATTTGTGGTAAGTTTTGTTGTGCTGGTCTAAAATTAGGTAACCCCATAATATTCGCTATTACCATAACACCTTTTTCATATTCTTGAAATAATACTTCACCTTTGATTTCAGGCGCTAACGGTCCCCCATTTATTTCAGCTATCGCCATTTTCGAAACATTATCATTAATCAATTTTATCACCTCATCATTAAATCTAATACATCATATGATGAGTGTCCTTATTTGGTTAATTTATATTCTCAATTAGTTTTTTAATTTCATCAAAAATTCTTTATTTGAACTGGCTTTTACATGTACTTTTCATTTGGAATTTAATCATTTAATTAGTAATTATACTAGTATATGAACTTTATCTAAATTAGTATTTTTTACCTATCAAAATTATGTTATAATGAAAAAAACGAAAGGGGATATAAATGGAATTAGGTAACTTAATTTTAGGATTTACAATTGGTGTAATGTTTGTTTTTTTACTGTTAGCACAGACTATTTTTTTTACCAATAGAAAATTTCTTAAAAATAGTTTAAATACAATTAATATCACTAATTTTGATGTTAAAGATATAGTTGAAGCAAAACAAAGTCAAATAATTAAATCAAAAAGACTTGGTTTAGGCAATAATTTTAATTTGGTTCAAGATTTAACAAAAGAAGTTGTGATGGAAGTAGCTAAATATTATTATCCTGACAGTAAATGTCCGCATTTAGAAATAAGTTTAATTGAAGCATTAGATATGAATCAACGTGTTACAGAGAGATTAAAAACAATGCTGGATAATAAAGCGATCGGATTAATTAAAAATATACGAATATCACAAATTATCGCACTATTAGAAATAAAGAAGAATGTTGAGAATAATCCAATATATCGTTTTTCTAAAAAATATAACTTAGATAAGGTTATTCAATACGGATATGCCGCATTAAATTTAGCTAATCCAGCCTATTGGGTTCGTAAAATCATCTCTACTAGTACTTTAGAAACTACATTAAGGGGAATTGGTGTAATGACGATTAGTATTGTTGGGGAAGAAGCAATTCAATTATACAGTAAGAAAATTATTGATAATCGAGATAAAATATTAGATAGGGAACTAGAAAAGTATCTTAAAGAAATTGAAATGATCGGTTGAGGTAAATAAAATGGAAGAATATTTTAATCAAAAAAGAACGACGATTTATTTAAGTGAAACGACTGCATCACTTAAATCTAGAATTAAAGCTCATTTACTAGATCGAATGATTTGTTTAATTTGTTTATCACCTTTTTTAATTTGGATATTCACTAAAGTAGATCGCGGTCCATATATTTTTGCATTTTCACTCATTCTTATCCTTATATCAACAATGCTTTATATCATCGTACCAACCATAACTAAAGGAAGAACATTAGGGAAAATGATTGTAGGGTTACGTACAATTTCTGTTGGTGATGAACATGCTAATAGTGGTCAACATATTGGTAGAGGTTTAATCTATGTATTAGTACCGATCTTTGAAATTGTTTATGGTTATTACCTTAATATTGTTATGATACTTTTTTGGTTTATTTCGCTTTATTATTTCTCAAGAAATCGTTATAACCAATCAATACATGATAAATATAGTTATTGTTATGTAGTTGTTGATCGTAAATATCAAGAATATTTAAAACAACTTTGATTAATTGATATTTTCAAGATTTACTTTTACGCATTTGATTATGAAACAACAAAAAGTAAAAACAAAAAAGTCTAGATTATTAATGTGTAGTTTAATAATCTAGATTTTTATACTTTTCCAACTGCAAAACTCGGGTTATAACTATTATTTCTTATATAAAAGTTTTAAAAAGAATAGTTCTATATAAGAAAACTAGACTTACTAACGTAAATCTAGTTTTTTGTTTATGCTTTAACTAAATATTCACTATATCATTATAATTTTTATATGTTCCCTCTTCAGTAGACATTATTTATTGTCTTATAAAAATTCTACCTGCTTGTAAAGCTTGCTGATTAATAGGTATTAAATGTGCTTTATTTTCACCAAATGATTTCTTTAATAGCTTTATGATTACTTCATCTTCGAATAACTTTGTACTTTCTAAGTATGCACCTAACATAATCAAATTAGCTACTTTAGGGTTTCCTAATTCTGCAGCCATATCATTAACAGGTATATAGAACACTTCTACGTCGGAACGATTCACTTTTTTATTTACTAGTGTTGAATTAATAAAAATTTTTCCATCTGGTCTAACTTTATCTTCAAATTTATCTAAAGATGGTTTATTCATGATGATGATTGAATCTGCTTTTGAAATTACAGGTGAATTGACAGGTTGTTTTGAAATGGTTACAGAACAATTAGCTGTTCCTCCACGTGTTTCAGGACCATATGAAGGATACCATAAAGTATTAAAGCCTTCTTCATTTGCGGCATAAGCTAAAAGCTGACCAATTAACATAACACCTTGCCCACCAAAACCGGCACAATTAATTTTTTCACTATTCATTTTTTTCACCAGCCTCTGGTTGACGGTATACGCCAAGTGGATAATAAGGTATCATATTGTCTACTAACCAATTTAAAGCATCTTGTGGGGTTTTTCCCCAGTTAACAGGACATGTTGAAACGAACTCTACCATTGAGAAACCTTTACCTTGAATTTGCATTTCAAATGCTCGTTTAACTGCTTGTTTTGCTTTACGTACATTTTGAGGATTATGAACTGAAACTCTTTCGATATAAGTAGCTCCAGGGATTGTCGCTAGCATTTCCGAAATTTTAATTGGATAGCCACTATGACGAGGATCACGACCTGTTGGTGAAGTTGTTGTTTTTTGTCCAACTAATGTAGTTGGAGCCATTTGCCCACCGGTCATCCCATAAATTGCATTATTAACAAATATGACGGTAATATTTTCACTACGATGAGCAGCATGTACGATTTCAGCTGTACCTATGGAAGCTAAATCACCATCACCTTGATATGTGAAAACGATATTATTTGGTAACACACGTTTAATACCAGTCGCAACAGCCGGAGCTCTACCATGTGATGCTTGTTGCATATCACAATTAAAATATTCATAATTCATAACAGCACAACCAACAGGGGAAACTCCTATTGTTCTATCTAAAATGTTTAATTCTTCTAAAACTTCAGCAACAATTCGGTGTATGATTCCATGAGTACATCCAGGACAATAGGAAAATTCTTTAGAAGTTAAAGCCTCTGTTCGTTTAAATAAAACATTACTCATTCTTCATTCCCCCTATCATTTTTATGACAGCGTCTACTATCTCTTCTGGTTCAGGTAACATTCCACCTGTTCTACCAAAGAACCCAATTGGTAATTTGCCATTATTGGCAATTTTAACATCATCAATCATTTGACCTGTTGAGAGTTCACATGTAAGTAAACCTTTTACTGTACTTGGTAATTCAGCAAATGCTTTTTCTGGGAATGGATAAATCGAGATTGGTCTTAACAACCCTACATTTATCCCTTTTTCATTTAAGATTTCCATTGCACTACGACATATCCGAGCCATCGTACCATACGCAACGATAACAATTTCTGAGTGATCAACATTAACAAGTTCGTAACGTTGTTCTTTTTCTCTCATCAAATCATACTTAGCTTTTAGTTTTAAAGAATGATTCTCTAAAGCTTGTGGATCTAAATAAAGTGAATTAACTACATTACGTTCTCTTTTACCTAGTGTGCCAGTTGTCGCCCATGTTTTTTCTGGAATTTCTCTTTTTGGAATTTCCATATCAACATCAACGGGTTCCATCATTTGACCAATTAACCCATCAACGGCTATCATAACTGGGTTACGATAAATTTCCGCTAAATCAAATGCTTCTTTAACAATATTAACTGTTTCTTGTAAATTCTCAGGTGCAAAAGCAAGTAAATAATAATCACCATTTCCACCACCACGAGTAACTTGTTTATAATCAGCTTGTGAAGGTTGAATTCCACCTAAGCCCGGACCACCACGCATAACATTAATAATAACACATGGTAATTCAGCTCCAGCAATATAAGTTATTCCTTCTTGTTTTAAAGCAATACCTGGAGAAGATGATGATGTCATTGATCTAACACCAGCCCCACTTGCTCCATAAATCATATTAATTGCGGCTACTTCAGATTCTGCTTGTAAAAATACGCCGCCATATTCAGGCATCACTCTCGCTAAATACTCAGGAATTTCGTTTTGGGGTGTAATTGGATAACCAAAGAATGCTCTACATCCGCCTTTAATAGCGGCAAGCCCCATTGCTTCATTCCCTTTCATCATTACTTTTGCCAAAAAAATCGCTCCTTCCTACCTTTATAATCTTTCCACTGTGATAACAACATCTGGGCACATTAATGCACAAAATGTACAGCCAATGCATTTATCAGGAGTATGAATTCGCATGGGTTGATAGCCTTTACTATTTAATGTATTCGTATCTAATTCCAATAAATTTAATGGACATGCATTTATACATAATCCGCAGCCTTTACAGCTTTCTACAGCAACTTCAATTCGACCTTTTGCCATTTTTTACCTCCCTATTAATATAAAGAATTAGTACATACTTTTGTATGTACTACAGCCAATCATTTCTTAATAAAAGATCTAACATTAGTCTATCACCTATTGCTTCAATCGGTAGATTTTCTATTATTTTTTTTATACCACTAACGTATTTAATGGGTATATTTGTGTCTTTACTTACTTCAATAATGATATTATTGGCATTCATTACATCATCAATTGTTGTCTGACGTAAAAAATTACTATTATTAATATATCCGGTAATTTTTAAACCTGATTCAGCCTCAAGCTTATCTTTCATCGCGATTATTTGTGATACATTACTGGTTTGAGGTCTATATGTATTAATGATCATCAACATTTCATAATCACGTTTTATAATTTCATGATAAAATTGTTTTAATACCTTTATCCCAACATCATCTCCACCGCAATCTAAAATAATGGTTTTTTTACTAAGGGCAATTTGACCTTGAATAGCGGGAGAAAGATACGGCATATCTAATCCTTTGGTAGAATTTAATGTATCAGATATGACAACAATACCTAACTTAGTTAACTGTTCTCGTACTTCTCGAGATCGAAAATACGGATTCACGATATCTAAGTCAGCCAAACAAACCTCCAAGTTTTTGCTTAAAAGATATTTGGAAAAGTTAACTGAAAATTCAGATTTACCACTACCGTAATGACCAACAATGATGTATATTTTATTATTCATTTCAAACTCACTTTAACGTTTAATATAATTTCCTTTAATATTGCGCATTGTTTTAATTCTAGCTTCAGCCATTCTATCTGCGGCAAGTGAAGTTGGAATGTTTTGTTCTTTCGCAATTTTATATACTTCTAATAAACGATCATAGATTTTAACTGTTTTTCTAGTAGCTTCCTCTTTATCATAACCAATTATTTCTTGATAAACATTAATAACTCCACCAGCATTAATAACATAATCTGGAGCATATAAAATACCTTTTTCTTCTAACATATAGCCATGCTTTTCTTCTTTTAATACATTATTAGATGAACCAGCGATAATTTTACATTTTAATTGATGAATTGTATCGTCATTTATAACTGCTCCTAAAGCACATGGAGCAAACACATCAACATCTATTACATATATTTCATTTGGATTTACAACTGTCACATTAAAATCTCTTGTAACTAAATCAAGATTAGCTTGTTTAATATCACATACATAAACAATTGCTTCTTCTTCAATTAAATGTTTAACTAAATAATATCCGACATGTCCAACACCTTGAACAGCAATTTTTAAACCTTTTAATGAACTATTACCAAATTTCTCAAAACAAGTTGCCTTGATCCCCCAATAAACACCAAGTGCTGTAAATGGAGAGGGGTCTCCAGAAGTTTTTCTTAAACCAGTGATAAAATCAGTTTCCATTGCGATAAATTCCATGTCTTCTGTGTTTGTATTAACATCTTCTGCGGTAATGTATCTTCCATTCAATGATTGAACGTATCTACCAAAAGCACGGAAGTAACCTTCTGATTTCACTTTATCAGCATCACCAATTAAAACAGTTTTTCCTCCTCCAAGATTTAAACCAGCACAAGCATTTTTATAAGTCATCCCTCTTGCTAAACGTAAGACGTCAACAACAGCATCTTCTTCACATGCATAGTTCCACAATCTTGTGCCACCTAAAGCTGGTCCAAGAGTTGTGTCATGTATACAGGTAATTCCTTTTAAACCAGTTTCTTTGTCATAAAAATAGACTAATTGTTCATATCCATACTTAGCCATGTAATCAAACTTATTCATTTATAAAACCTCCCATAATAAATATATTATCTTCTACATCATTATTATACTCATTTTAAAATAAAAAAGAAAGCGTTTTCTTAACTTTTCTATAAATAAAATGGGTTAATTTACCATAGTAAATTAAGAATTAATTCGAAGTTATGGAATTAAGTTAGGTACAGTTTTAACCACTTCTTGATAACTAACTTTAGTTATTAATAGTCTTTACTGTTTTGGCTTTTTAGCGATGGTTATTTTGTTTGAGTGTTATTACCAGCTTAAGAAAAAAGACTATTAATTATAACTTATAATAATATAAGTATAAGATTTCCACAATTTCACATTTTCACCTCACAAATCAAATTATATATTAAATTAGTCATATTTAACAATAAAAAGCAAAAAATTATTTTGATATACAAAACATTTATTAAGAATTAATTGTTATTTTAGTCATTTTTTTTTGGAATTTTACATATTATTAATAATGTGTTTAAAAAAATTGTAAATTTATGTAAAAATTATTGACAATAATAAGCAATATTGATAATATATAATGGCGTTAAAAAATCGAAATGGAGGTGAAGGTAATGATCACTATTAAAAATGCAAACACAATAAAATTTAATAATCATTGTCTTCACAGGGATTTCTTTTGCTTTAATTAATTTTTAATATCTTTTCTTTTGTCAATTTTAGTTAAGTAAAATTATTTAGGAGTCTTACTGTTTAAGACTCCTTTTTTATAGAAATATTTAGGAGTCTGACTATGATTAGGAGACTCTTTTATTTTATTTATAAATTTTGAGGTGATAGTATATAGATTAATTAAAATTTTTAATTAAATTATTATATAAAAATGAGGTGAAATGAATGCATTATTTAAAAACCATTTTCAAATGGATAAAAAAAGATATTATTTATTTAATAATATCAATACTAGCAATTATCTTTGTAAATTATTCTCGTACCTTTGTCCCCCTCTTTTATAAACACGCGGTGGACACAATCTTTGAAAATAAAGGCTCTAACCTACCTGGCTTTATTGTTGATTTTATCAATATTGGTGATACACAACTTAATAAACTCTTTTTTTTAGGCTTGGCCTTAATAATGATCCAACTATTCAGAGCCTTATTCATGTTCATTTCTGGAAGTTGTAATGCCTTATTCTCAGAAAATATTGCCTATAGAATGCGTGTTAAATTGTATAATCATATCCAAAATTTATCCTATTCGTATCATACTCATGCTGAAACGGGTGATTTAATTCAAAGAAGTACAAGTGATGTTGATACAGTAAGACGATTTGTTGGATCTCAACTAACAGAAGTATTCAGTGTTATATTATTATTTACGTTTGTTTTATTACAAATGTTGCGAATTCATACAACAATGACATTAGTTTCTTTAATAGTAGTACCGTTTATTTTTACATTCGCATTTATCTTTTTCAAGAAAATACAAAACGTATTTACTGAAACAGATGAATCTGAGGGTAAAATGTCAACTGCTTTGCAAGAAAACCTTACAGGAATTCGAGTTGTAAAAGCATTCGCGAGAGAAAATTATGAAATTAGTAAATTAAATAAGTTAAATCGTGTTTATGCCGATAATGTCCAAAAGATCATAAATGGTATGTCGACTTACTGGGCATCTTCCGATTTTATTTGTTTCTTACAAATCGCTTTAACAACAATCTTTGGAGCATACTTCGCAATAAAAGGTGAAATAACTACTGGGGATTTAATCGCATTCACAAGTTACGTTAGTACTATATTATGGCCAGTACGTCAATTAGGAAGAATTATTGTTGACTTTGGAAAAAGTTCTGTTTCTTTAAAACGAATTGAAGAAGTACTAAACGAAAAAGATGAATATCAAGAGAAAAACTTATTAACTCCAGAAATTAAAGGTGAAATAACTTTTGATCACACAAGTTTTCAGTTTCCAGATGCGAGTGTTCCTACATTAAAAAATGTTTCATTTACAATCAATAAAGGTGAAACAGTCGCAATTTTAGGAAAAACAGGGAGCGGAAAAAGTACATTAGCTCATTTATTAGTTAGATTATATGACTACACAGATGGTTCAATTAAAATTGATGGTGTAGAACTTAAAGATATTGATAAAAAATGGATTAGAAAAAATATTGGGATCATTCTTCAAGAACCATTCCTCTATTCTAAGACAATCTATGAAAATATTGGTATCTTAAACGATGATTATATAGAAGAAGAAATCTTTAAAGCAGCACAAATCGCAGCAATTCACACTGATATCACAAAATTTGAAGAAGGATATCAAACATTAATCGGTGAACGAGGGGTTACTTTATCAGGCGGTCAACGTCAACGGGTAGCAATCGCAAGAATGTTAGTAAAGAAAATCCCAATCTTGATTTTTGATGATTCATTAAGCGCTGTAGATACAGAAACTGATTTAGCGATTCGTAATGCGTTAAGAGAACGGTCAAATGAATTAACTAAAATTATAATTACCCATAGAATGAGTACTGCGATGGAAGCAGATAAAATTATTGTCTTCGATGATGGAGAAATTCATGAAATGGGTACTCATGATGAGCTGATTAATAATAATAAAATTTATAAGAAAATATGGGAAATTCAAAGTTCTATCGAAACAGACTTTCAAGAAAACTTTGTTTCTGAGGTAGGTGAATAAATATGCAAGAATTTCAAGAACATGATTATTCAGAAAAATTAAATATAAATATATGGAAAAAATTAGTTATATACATGTTATCATTAAAAAAACAAGTTATTATTGGTATAGTTGCAGTCATTTTACTTGCAGTTGGCGATATAACTTTTCCTCTACTTAATAGATGGGTTATTGATGAAATTACAAAAAGTGTTGATGCTGGTACAAAATTAGACCTAAATTATCTAAAATTATTTGTTGCTGCATTTGTCACATTATCCGTATTTCAAGGAATGTTCATCTACACCTTTATTAAAGCAGCAGGTACAATTGAAGTAGAATTATCTTATGCTTTAAGAAAAGCTGCATTTGAAAAATTACAATCTTTATCGTTTTCATATTTTAATAAAACGCCAATAGGTTGGATTATGGCAAGAGTTACGAGTGACGCTAAAAGACTAAGTGAAATAATCTCTTGGGGACTGATCGACATGAGTTGGGGAATCATGATTATGATAGGTATTGTGATTGTCATGTTTTCCATAAATGCTAAATTGGCATTAATCACATTAGCTGTTGTACCCATCTTAGTTGTCATTAGTTTTGTTTTTCGTAAACTTTTACTCAAATTATATCGTGATGTTAGAAAAATTAATTCAAAAATTACGGGTTCATTTAATGAAGGTATAACAGGTGCTAAGACTTCAAAAACGTTAGTACTAGAAGATAAAAATTTAAGAGAATTTGATAGAATTACAAATTCAATGCGTACTAAGTCAATTAGAGCAGCGATGATCTCTTCTTTGTTTTTCCCTCTCGTATTGATGTTTAATTTCGTCGGAACAGCTTTAGCGATCTACTACGGTGGTTTAACTTATTTACAAGGCGCAATTTCAATAGGAACTTTATCATTATTTATTTCTTATTCAACCCAATTCTTTGATCCAATCTTACAACTGGCGCGTGTATTATCAGAATTACAACAAGCACAAGCATCAGCCGAAAGAATTATCTCTTTATTAGAAGTAGAACCTGAAATAGTTGATCGAGAAGAAGTAATCGCAAAGTATGGTGATTATTTAAATCCAAAAAGAGCAAATTGGGAAACAATTAATGGTGACATTGAGTTTGACCATGTAAGTTTCCAATACAAAAATGGTGAACGAGTTCTAGAAGATTTTAACTTAAAAGTAAAAGCTGGAGAAACAATCGCACTAGTTGGAGAGACGGGTGCTGGAAAAAGTACGATCGTAAACCTAATCTGTCGTTTCTTTGAACCTACTGCTGGAAAAATTTTAATAGACGGCATTGATTATAAAGATCGAACAGTTGGCTGGTTACATTCAAACTTAGGTTATGTATTACAAAGTCCACATTTATTTAGTGGTACAATTATGGAAAACATTCGTTATGGTAGACTCGATGCTACTGATGAAGAAGTAATGGAAGCAGCTAAATTAGTAGATGCACATGAATTTATTATAAACGCTGAAAATGGCTATCAAACAGAAGTTGGTGAAGGTGGAGGAAGATTATCGACAGGACAAAAACAATTAATATCATTCGCAAGAGCGATCCTCGCAAACCCTGCAATCTTCTTGTTAGATGAAGCTACTTCTTCAATCGATACCGAAACTGAGAGAAAAGTTCAAACCGCTATTCATAAATTATTAGAAGGTAGAACAAGTTTCATTATCGCACATCGACTATCTACTATTGTAAATTCAGATAAAATTATTGTAATTAAAAGTGGTAAAATTATTGAGCAAGGCAGCCATTCTCAATTAATTAATGAAAAAGGTTATTACTATAGACTATATACCAATCAATTTATTGAAGAACAAACTCAAAAATTAGGTTTTTAATGAAATTAGAGGGTTAAAATTGCTTAATGGACCAAAACCAATTGAAGCAATAAAAAGTATGCTAAATTATTTCATTATGTTCGGTTTAGATTAGGGTGATGATTAAAATAGAGGTAAAATCTCATATAAATCCTAAACCCACTTATACTGAAAAAAAACGGTTTTCAATTTCAAGATTGTTAATCGTTTTTTTGTTTTAGTTATATTATTCATTTATTTATAAAACCTTGCCCTTCAATTATAGTAAATAGATATCCTTGTTCTATATTTTCCTCCAAAACTCAAATAAACATTTCTAATTATTTTTTAAATAAATCATTCAACCATTCAATACATAATTTTATCCAAGATGACACATGTAAATTAATTTGATCCTTCTCAACTGCAGTTTCTGAAACAGCAAGTGATAAACCGTGTCTTCCCTCTGGGTAAATATGCATTTCAAAGGAAATCTTGTTCTTTCGTAATCCTTCGACAAATAGTAATGTGTTTTCAACTGGAACTGACTGATCTTCTACAGTATGAAAAATAAATGTCGTTGGGGTTTCTTTATTAATATGTTTTTCAAGTGACATCTTGTCAAGTAATTCTGTGCTAGGATTTTCACCTAATAAATTATTAAAAGATCCTTGATGTAAAAACTTCCCTGTAGTAATCACTGGATAACCTAATATGAGAGCGTTAGGTTTATAATCACCAAATTCATGCCAGTAAATTCCATAACTAGCGGCTAGATGCCCTCCAGCTGAGAAACCACAGATAGCGATTTTTGTTTTGTCTACCTTCCATTCTTCACTATTTTCTTAAATTAATCTCATTGTTTGGGATACATCCACCAGTGCTTTAGGGTAACGATTTGGTGCAACACGATAATGTAAGACAAATGCATGAAAGCCAGCTTCATTGAATTTTATCGCAATCGGTTCTGCTTCTCTAGGTGTAGTCCTGTGATATCCCCCACCAGGAAGAATGACAACAGCACCTCTATACTTACTTCCCTCTAGTATATAAGAAGTTAAACTTGGTTTTGCTTCTTCATTAAAGTTTATTAAATTATTAATCATAACTTCATCTCACTCATTCCATGTATGCTCCTTTCATGGGTGACACAGCTGTTCTTGTATAGATCCCTAAAACGCCTTTTTTATATTTAGGAACAGGTTTCACCCACAAACTTTTCCTAATATCGAGAATCTTATCAATTTCTTCACACGATTTTATCTCTCCATTTACTCCTACAAGTTCTAGTTTACGATTAATGATGTCAATCTTAATTAAATCATTTTCTTCAATTAGTGCTATTACTCCACCTTCAACTGCCTCTGGTGATACATGTCCAATGGCTGGTCCTCGTGTAGCTCCTGAAAATCGACCATCAGTGATTAATGCGACCGAATTAGCTAGATAGGGGTCTGATGCGAGTGCTTCAGTTGTATAAAACATTTCTGGCATACCACTACCTTTTGGTCCTTCATACCGAATGATCACTGCATCACCAGGATTTATTTGTTTAGTCAAAACAGCATTTAATGCTTCTTCTTCACTATTAAATGGTCTTGCTTTTAAAGTAACTTGTAGCATTTCTTGACTAATTGCTGAATGTTTAATCACAGCACCAATTGGTGCAATATTTCCTGTTAAGATTGCGACAGCTCCTTCATTACGTATTGGTGAATGTACTTTTTTAATTATATCTTCTTGTTTTATTCCGATTTTGTTTAAATAAGTAAAACATCGTTCATAATAACCATTATTTCTTAATTCCAATAAATTTTCACCTAATGTCTTACCTGTTACAGTAAGAACATCAAGATGTAAATAGGCTTTAATCTCTTCCATAACCTGTGGTACGCCACCAGCATAATAAAAATATTCAGCTGGATACATTCCGCTTGGTCTAATATTTAAAAGCCAAGGTATTTTACGATGAATCTCATCAAATAATTGTGGATCAATCTCTATCCCCAATTCATGAGCGATTGTTGGTAAATGGAGCAAAGTATTTGTTGAACCAGCTATCGCTGCATGAACCATAATCGCATTTTCAAAAGCTTTTTTAGTCATGATTTGTGACGGTTTTAAATTCATTTTTGATAAATTTACAGCTTGAATTCCGGATAAACGTGCAGTTTCAACTAATATTTCTAAATCAAAAGGCATTAATGCTGTACCAGGTAAAGTCATACCTAAGCTTTCTGCCATTATTTGCATCGTTGCAGCTGTCCCCATAAATGAACAAGCACCACAACTTGGACAAGCATGATGTTTAAAATAAGTAAATTCAGCTTCAGTTATTTCATTTCTGGCAAAATTTGCACTATAAGTACCAATTTGTTCTAAAGTTAACAAATTAGGACCCGCTTTCATTGTTCCACCAGTTACAACAATTGATGGTATATCCATTCTTGCTAATCCTTGTAAGTGTCCAGGCAATCCTTTATCACAACTAGCGATAAAAACGCCTGCATCAAATGGAGTAGCACCCATATGTATTTCAAGCATATTAGCGATCATCTCACGTGAAACTAATGAATAATTCATCCCATCATGTCCCTGAGCTTGTCCATCACATATGTCTGTCGCAAAAAATTTAGCGGGTTTTGCATGACCCTCTAATACTCCGCAACATGCACCTTCAACCATTTTATCCAAATGAGCACTCCCAGGATGACTTTGTCCATAAGTACTTTCAATTATTATTTGTGGTAACTCTAAATCTTCTACTTTCCATCCCATACCTATTCTTAATGGATCCATTTCTGGAGCCTTTTTTCTGATCTCTTGACTCTTCATCCTACTCACCTTTATTAAATAATTCTACTAACCATGTTATACATAAACTCATCCATGTTGCAACATGAGGGTTTATTTGGTCTATATGATCCGCTGTCTCTTCTATAGCAAGTGATAAACCATGTCCACCATTTGGATAAATGTGCATCTCAAATGGAATATTATGAATTCTTAATCCATTAGCAAACATTAAAGTATTCTCGACTGGAACTAAATTATCTTCAACTGTATGCCAAATGAATGTTGGTGGTGTATTTTTATTAATATGTTTTTCAAGTGACATTTGATCCAGTAAATCATCACTTGAATGTTCTCCTAATAAATTAATAAATGAATCCCTATGGGCAAATTCACCTGAATTAATGACAGGATAACTTAGAATTAAAGCATTTGGTTTAAAGTCTCCAAATTTTTCCCAATAAATTCCGTAACTAGCAGCTAAATGACCTCCAGCTGAGAATCCACATACCGCAATCTTTTTCGTATCTATTTTCCATGTTTCACTTTGATCGAATATCAACTTAATCGCATTTGTTACATCAATAAGTGGCGCTGGGTGTCTAAGAGGCGCACAACTATAATCTAAAACAAAGGCGTGAAAACCAGCAGAATTAAATTTTAAGGCAATGGGTTCTGCTTCTCTTGGTGATGTAAATCCATAACCCCCACCTGGTAATACAAGTACAGCTCCTCTTGGCTTATTACCATCTAATACATATGTTGTTAATTTAGGAATTTGTTCATTACTTAATTTAATTACTTTATTTAACATAACTTCTCCTTGAAAACACTTTCTTTTCTTTTATTATAAAATTAATATTTACTTTATACAATATTTTTTACACAACTTTGATATTTAACTTTCGATATTCTGATGTGTGCACTTCATTTGTAAATAACCCACATTATCAAATCCTAATTCAAAAAGGATTAGCTTTAAAGCATAATCCTTTTTTCTAACCATAATTATTAAATAACACATTCATTTGCTTCTTTATCTTGTCTTAAACCTTTAAAGACTGGTTGACGTAAATAACCAGTTTCAGTACGCATCATAAACTGAACCGTACATACAAGCTCTGGTTTGAACCAAACTGTGTTGTTTTTATCATCCTCTACAAATGGATTTGTATGTTGATTTTGAGAAGCAAATTTTTGAATGATTTTAGCTTCTTCACTCGATACACCAAGTGCAACATGACCTTGACTTACAAGTTTATTGTTTTGATATGCACCTATTACAATACTCTTTATTTTACCCTCTTCATCAGGGACATAACCACATATCACAAAATCAGAATCGTGCATTTTCTTAAACTTAACCCAGTCTTTTGATCTCTTTGCGAAATAGTAATAACTATCTTTTTTCTTAGCGACTACTCCTTCTAAATCCTGTTTAGCAACTAAATT
>JARDZP010000107.1 GCA_029240795.1 Haloplasmataceae bacterium
ATTTATAAAATTTAATATTATACAGTTTATTCGTTTCTTAAAATTTTTGAAGTTAAATTGGTTACATCTACTAAAGGCATTCTTTTCAGGAATTTTTTGGGGCTTAGGTCAAGCTTTTAATAAGCAATTTTTAAAAGCAATATTTTTCTTTACATTTTTTATCTTGCTAATAGGAATTGAATTTGGTACTAGTAAATATAATGAAGAAGTAAATCCAATGGATTTAATAAAGGGAAAAGAATTTGCTCCAACTTTAGCTGAAAAATTTCATGGTAAATATCAGCTTAACGTAATCAGTGAAATAACAGAGCCAATTGATTATTATGATACTTTTTATACTGAAGCAAAAGCTGATGGAGAATTTGCAAATCAAGAATTATTTGCATTTCTTATAGAGGATTTATCAAAGCAAGATATAAACGCTAAGACAAAGGGGTATTTTCCTACACCTTTATCAATAGAATTTCAAAGTTATATGGAAGACTTTTATGATAGACCCGGTAATACTTATACTCCAGAGGATTATACAAAATTTTTAATTGATCTTCATTTTATGCAACATCCTGAAGTTAAAGAAGAATTTTTGGATAGATATAATTTTTATCATGATAAAGGCGGTTTTTTTGTAAAAGGTATATGGAGTATTTTAACATTAGGGGAAGTAGATCCTTTTACAATTAATGATCATATGCTATTTTATGAACTAATTCCACCTTCTCAATCAAATTTAGTCTTAACTAATGTACCTTTTATAGGACACCAATCAGTCTTTTTATTACTTAAGGGTATTATCTCTACAATTTTTCTTTTATACTTTTTAGTTATCATGGCATGGAGTATGAGTGATGCTTACAAAACATCTAAATTAACAAAAACAGGTCACAAAGTACCTAGTCAGACAAAATATTTTAAAGAAGCATATGAGCACTCGTTTGAATATATTGTATTATTTCCGGCCATACTAGTAATTTCATTGGTATCAATTATGCCAATTATTTATGGCATGATGGTAGCATTTACAAACTATACTGCAAAAAACCCTCACATTATTGATTGGGTTGGTTTTGATAATTTTAAGAACATAATTAAGTTTGCTGATTCAGATGTTCCATTTGGAAAAGTGTTTCCTAGAGTTTTTGGGTGGACATTTGTGTGGGCAATCTTTTCTACCGCTACGGTCTTTTTTGCTGGATTCTTTCAAGCAGTTATTCTTAATAATTCCCGTGTAGTATTTAGAAAATTATGGAGAACATTCCTGATATTACCTTGGGCTGTACCAGCGTTAATTTCGCAAATGATATTTAAATTAATGTTTAATGAAAAGGGTATTGTTAATGAATTTTTGAAAAAAATTGGGGCCTATGCTAAATTTAATGAATGGGGACTTTTAGGAAGAGAATCTAGTTCAATACATGGATTTTGGGAAACCATTACTTTTTTAGGAAATTCTGATATACAATGGTTTTTCAATCCAGTCAACTCTACATTTGTTAGAGCAACAATTATTATCATTAATATTTGGCTAGGATTTCCATTCTTTATGGCTTTAATGACAGGGGTTATGACTAGTATTGATAAAACCCTATATGAGGCGGCAGATATAGATGGTGCAACTAGTAAAAGTAAATTTAAATACATTACTTTTCCATTAGTTATGGCATCAACAGCACCATTACTTTTAATGACTTTCTCTGGTAACTTCAATAACTTTGGTGTAATTTATTTTATTACTGAGGGTGGATTTGGTGCTGGTGATTTTCAAAACGCATTTGCTGGACAAACTGATATTTTGATTTCTTGGATGTATAGACTAACTGTGGATAAAAAGTTGTACAACATGGCTTCTGTATTTTCAATAATTATATTTTTAATTATTGGATCATTATCAGCATGGAACTTTACTAGAATGAAAGCATTTAAGGAGGATTGATCATGATAGAATATTTATTGAAACCTTTAATGTTATTTATATTAGCTGTGTTAATCTTCGTAATGCAATCAGTATCTGTGGAAATTGCCGAGAAAAAAGGATTGGATAAATCAAAAGCAGGTTTAATTGGTTTAATTCCAGTATTATTTTTACTATTAAATATAATTTTTTCAAATAAACCTGGATTTGTAACATTACTTTTTAATCTTTTAACTTATTTAATACCAGTCGCTAATCTTTGTTACTTCCTGTTTGCTCCTTCTAAGAAAAAAGTACATAAGTCTAGTATTAGAATGGCATTTAGTAAAAAAGAAATATTTATAAAATTCTTTACATATTCTGAATTACTCTTTGCTGCAGTAATAGTTGTAATTCCTATAATATACATTATTGGTGCTTCATTAAGCCCAAGACCTAGTCTCCCTACATCAATTTGGCCAGAAAAAATTTCACTCATAAATTTTACTAATTTAATTTGGGGAGAAGTAGGACCTTCAACAGCTAGAAATCCAATTTATATTCAGGGTGAATTTTTAACAAACTTAAAAAGCCTAATATGGGGTGCTGATAAATATGGCAACGTATTAGATACAACACTTAAAAATCTATTCAATATATCACATCGATCAGAGTTTGTTAAGTGGTATTTTAATACATTAGGTATTGCATTAGTAAATATGGTTGTTGGTGTTATATTCATAACAGGGGCAGCCTATGTATTTGCTAGATTTAAATTTAAAGGTAAGAAATTTGGATTAATTTCAATCTTAGTATTACAAGTTTTCCCTTCTTTTATGGGAATGGTAGCTATGTATACATTATTCCAAACATTTGGTCTAATGGGTAAACCTCTAGCGTTATCGATTCTTTATATTGGTGGTGCTGTTCCATATAATATGTGGGTAATAAAAGGTTTCTTACAAAATATACCTAAAGAGTTAGATGAATCAGCAATGATTGATGGGGCTAATAAATTACAAATATTCTTTAAAATCATTTTACCCTTATCAGTACCTATTATTTCATTCGTAGGTGTATCATTGTTTATGGCACCATGGATGGATTATATGCTTCCTAAATTATTACTGAACGTAGATACAAAAGATACTTGGACAATTGCGATGGGATTATATGAATTTATTTCAGGTACAAATAGCCAATATACTAAATTCGCTGCTGGATCTGTGATTATAGCACTTCCAATAACAATTTTATACATGGCATTCCAACGTTTCTTAGTCGAAGGTATTACTGCTGGATCTACAAAAGGATAGCAATAAAAAAAGTCAGGTTTACCTGACTTTTTGTTTCGCTTAATTAAATACATCAAATTCAATAGGTTTATTTTCGATAATTAAGTTTTCATTTTGTATAAACTTAGTATTAAATGAGTGTATTCTCCATTTAAAACATTTAAGGTTATGTTTTTCTTTTGACATATTAAAAATTCCTAATCGTGTTGTTTATTCATTTTTTTAGGTTATCACAATTATTTTCTTTTAATTATGCCAATTTACTTTATCTATATCAAAGAGACTTGGACGACTTGGATTATATGCAACTTGTCCTGCATAAATCATTGTATCACCTTTAACTAGTTTGATTATAATTACGTAAGTAAATTTGACAAATAAACATGTTTCTTGATGCTAGTGAACTATTTTTTGCCATTTACTCCTCCTATAATTTTTTAGTTATAATTTAATAATATCATATTTGAGGTATATAATTAATAATGAATTAATTACTTTACAATTGTAAATAGTTTCATATATAATTAGAATAAGGAAGTAGTGGTTTTTAATAGAGAGAGGGATTGTTAAAGAATGCCAAATATTAAAGATGTAGCTAAAAAGGCAAATGTTTCAGTAGCAACAGTTTCGAGAGTTATAAATCATAAAGGTTATGTAAATATAGAAACAAGATTGTTAGTGGAAAAAGCTATAAAAGAGTTAAAATATATACCAAATGAATTTGCTAGATCACTATTTAAAAAGATATCTAAAACAATAGGTGTTATCTTTCCACACCTAAGTAATTCATTTTACTATAATGTTTTAGAGGGTATAGAGGAATTCGCATTTGAGAATGGATATAAAGTAATGATTTGTAATTCTAATGAAGATGAAGAACGTGAAGAAGAATATTTAAATCAATTTGTAAAATATAATATTGATGGTATTATAATTGGATCAAACAGTAATATTCTTTCTCGTTATAAAGAGTTAAATATACCAATTGTTTCGATTGATAGAATAATAGATGAAGAAATACCTTCTGTTTCGAGTGATAATGTAGGTGGAGGGTATGTAGCTGCGAAAAAATTAGTCGAAAATGGATGTAAAAATATTATTCATTTTCGCGGTCCAAGTATTCTACTTACTGTACAAGACCGCACGATTGGATTTAATAAATGTCTGGATGAAAATAACTTAACATGTGACATAGTTGATTTAGCGTTTATAGACCCAGAATCAAAACTAATTCGTGTGTGTTTAGAAAACAATCCTAATATTGATGGTATCTTTTGTGACAGTGATACAATTGCCGCTATAGTCTTATCTGAATTAAACCATATGGGTAAAAAGGTTCCCGATGATGTTCAGGTAGTTGGTTATGATAATATTATATTGTCACAATTAATTATTCCAAAACTTTCTACTGTATCACAAAAAATGTTTGAAATAGGTAAAGAAGCGATGATTTCATTACATACACTGATGGAAAATGGAACTTTAGATGATAAGCACAAATTAATTCCCGTTGAATTAATTGAAAGAGAGTCAACTAAAAGTAATAATTTAACTAAATAATTTTGATTATATTATCATAAAACTCCACAAAATTTGTGGAGTTTTATCCTTTTATATTAATTTATTATACAATAATGATTTTGATAAAATAAATCTTAGAATTTTTAAATCTGATAATTGATGAACCAAATAAAAGCTTATCATTATTAAATAAAACACTAAAAGCAATTAATAATGTATCGGTAAAGTCTTGTACAGAATTAATGAGATTTAGATGGTTTATGTTAGAACGATGTACTGATAAAAACTCAATTATTTTTGATTTAGATAAAGTTGCTTTTGAGTCATAATTAATTAATAAACAATTTTCATCGATAAACTCATTTAATTCAACATAATTATTTAAATTTATCGCATCAAATAGGTTAGTTAAAACAGTTTTCATCAAAATATCCTCCATATAAATATAATAATAATTATATCATATATAATGGATAATTTTAAATAATATTATATAATATAAAGTAAGGATAATAAATATAAATTTAAGATGAATCTTGAATTTATCAGGAGAAAATATGGATAGTTTAAAGGAATTATATAAAATAGGTTTTGGACCCTCAAGTTCTCATACAATGGGCCCACAAAGGGCAGCATTACGATTCTTAGAAAAGACACAGGGATTAGCAGTCAATAAATTTATCGTAGAATTATATGGTAGTTTAGCTGCGACTGGCGTTGGTCACCTAACTGACTGGATTATTAAAAAAACATTGGGAGAAGATAAAACTGAAATTGTTTTTAAGCCTGATGTTACATATGAGTTTCATACTAATGGAATGAAATTTATCGCCTTTGATGAAAGTGGAAATGTTGTTCTCGATTATCTTGTATTTTCTGTTGGTGGAGGTACAATATTAGAAGAAAACGAAGTTCGTAAAGGTGCCGGTAAAATCTATAAATTAAATATGATGTCAGATATTTTAGACTGGTGTCAAAATAGTCAAAAAAAACTATATGAATATGTTGAATATGAAGATGGATATGACATTTACAATCATTTATCAGAAGTTTGGCAAGTTATGAAACAGTGTGTTGATGTAGGATTACAAAAAGAAGACGTGTTGCCTGGTATATTAAACTTAAAAAGAAAGGCAAAAAAATTCTATGAAGCTTATTTGAAAGACAAAGACATAACAACGTTAATGTTTGCTTGTTCACAAGCTGTTTCTGAACAAAATGCATCGGGTAGTGTAGTGGTTACTGCGCCAACATGTGGAGCTAGTGGTGTACTTCCAGGATTATTATATAGTTTACAAAAAGTTTATGGCTATAGTGATGAAGAGATTCTAAGAGCCCTAGCAACTGGAGGAATTATTGGTAATTTAATTAAAGAAAATGCATCGATATCAGGAGCGGAAGCAGGATGCCAAGCTGAAGTTGGTACTGCCTGTGCGATGGCTTCTGCTGCTTGTGCTTATTTATTTGGTGGTAATAACAATCAAATCGAATATGCTGCGGAAATTGGACTTGAACATCATTTAGGATTAACCTGTGATCCTGTTGAAGGATTAGTCCAAGTGCCTTGTATTGAACGAAATCCAATTGCGGCTAGACGCGCTTTAGATGCTGCCAAATATGCGATGTTAACAGATGGGGAGCATGTAATTAAATTAGATTCTGTTATACAAACAATGAGTGAAACTGGTAAGGATTTAAAGGATGAATACCGAGAAACTTCTAAAGGAGGACTCGCAAAGATCTTTAGAATATTTAGAAGACATAAGGGTGAATAAAAACAAAAGGAGCTGTAAAAAAATAGTTTTTTGAAACTATGGTGCAATACAGCTCCTCTTTTTTTTATAAAATTTTTAAATGTTGTGGATAAAATTAAAAAATGC
>JARDZP010000181.1 GCA_029240795.1 Haloplasmataceae bacterium
GCAATTACAAGAAAAGAAAAACAATTATGGATGATTACCTCAATATTATCTATAAGATGATGCAAGATGGAATTAGTGAGGATATTATTTATTACTACATTCAATATAAAGAATATAATGACAATTTAAATAGTCTTAGAAACTATATTTATCTCATTGGAAAAAATAATTTTCCAAATAGAATCCCCAACCTTTTCTATCCAATGAAAACTGTTTATCCTGAAGATATCATAGTAATAAAACGAAATAATCTATTAAAGTATTTATTAACTATGAATCCAAAAATTGAAAAAGATAAAACAATACATGAACATATAGGAATCATTAAAGAGAAATATCCAACTGTCGAGAAAGTAAAAGAAATATTTCATTCTTTTCATTCGATCCTAATGGGAGATAACCCAAACAAAATAGACGAATTTATAGAAAACTATAAGGAATCAGAAATAAATAGTTTTTGTGAGGGTATTAAAAAAGATATCACACCGGTCAAGAATGCGATATCTTATGATGAGAGTTCAGGATTTGTCGAAGGCAATAACAACAAATTTAAACTCATCAAACGTATTGTATACGGTAGAGCAAAATTAGTCAACCTAGAAATGAAATGTAAATTAGCTTTTTTATTTAGGTTGCCTGAGTTCAATCTACTTGATTTAATATAGGCTATTCGGAAATCACCAAATAGTCATTTTTTAAACATGCCTATAACCTAACTTGAGAAAGAACCAACCTGAAACGTTTAACTTTCTTGGTTTTACATTCTATTGTAGTAAAAGTGTTAATAATAAATTTAGGGTAAAATTAAAAACAAATCTAAAGAAATTAGTAATTAAAATTAAAATTATCAAAAAGTGGATTAGAGAAAACTTGCATATGGAAATTAATGATTTCATAAAACGCATAAACCTAAGACTAGGTGGACATTATCGATATTATGGTGTGACAGACAATAGTAAAGGAATTACCAAATATTATCGAGAAGTATTAAAATGCTTTTATAAAGTTCTAAATAGAAGAAGTCAAAAACGAAGTTTCACTTGGGATAAATACAAATTATACATTGAACCAAGATTGATGAAACCAAAACTATATGTAAGTGTGTTTAACTAACTTGAATACATTGTGAAGAGCCGTGTGCGTTAGTTGCGCAAGCCAGACTGTCTAACAAATATATTGATTATTTGTCGAAAATGTGATAAAATATAGGTATATATTGATAATTTAGGTGGTGGCTTCTATGGCTTTATATTAAAGGTGTGGATAAAGGTCAAATATCATTTGTGACAAATACTTTAGAAGAATTTATTGATGAAAGTAACCCAGTTCGTGTAATAGATGCATTTGTTAATGCATTAAATTTAGATGAATTGGGTTATATTTTATATAATGAGTACAGTAAAGGACAAAAACCTTATAATAGGGGAGATTTATTATAATTACATATTTACGGCTATATGAATAGAACAAGATCTTCTAGGAAATTAGAGACCGAAACAAAAAGAAATATTGAATTAATTTGGCTTTTAGGCAATTTAACACCAGATCATGGAACTATTTCAAAATTTGTTAAGGATAACAAGGAGGCTTTAAGAAAAACATTAAAGAAATTTACATCTATGTTAAAAGATTGGAGTCTAATAGAGGGTGAATTAGTTGTAATAGATGGAACTAAGATTAAAGCTCAAAACAGCCAAAAAAATATTATTACCCTAAATAAAATTGAAAAGTTGAATGCATACTATGATGAACAAATAGAAAAATATATGAAAGAAATTGAAAAGGATGAAAAAATCGATAGTAATAATGACGATTTAGAAATACCAATCATTTCATCAAAAGAGGCAACTAAAAAAATAGAGGATTATTTAAATAGAAAAAATGAAATAGAAAATGTAAAACAAGAAATGATTAAAGATGATTTATCACAAAAAACATTAACTGATTCAGAGTGTCGACACATGAAAAATAATGGTAAATTTGAAGCTTGTTATAATATGCAAATTTCAGTTGATAGTAAAAATAAATTAATAGTTGATTGTGATGTAGTTAATGATATTAATGATTTAAATCAGTTAAGTAACATGATAAAAATATCAAAGGAAACATTAAATAAAGAAAATATAAAATCTATAGCTGACACTGGTTATTATAATGGAAAAGATATAAAAGATGTTTTATCAAAAAAAGATACTGTTTATATAAAGCCCCAAACAACTAAAAAATCTACGAATGAAGAAGAATATTCTAAGGAAAAATTTATATATGTTAAAGAAAAGGATTATTATATATGTCCAGAAGGTCAAATTTTAAATTTTAAAGAAAATACTAGTAAAGATGGAGTAAAATATAGAAGATATCAATTTAATGACTGTAATAGTTGTAAGAATAAAGATAAATGTACTACTGCACAAGGTAATAGAACTATATCAAGAAGTGAATATGAAGAATACTATGAAGAAGTTGCTAAAATAACTAATGAAAATAATGATATTTACAAACTTCGCAAAACTATTGTAGAACATCCTTTTGGTACTATTAAAGGTAATTGGGGGTATACTATTTTTTACAGACGAGGACTTAAATCAGTCAACGCTGAAGGTGCTCTCTTTTGTGTTGCCTATAATTTAAAGAGAGCAATAAATATTTTGGGAATAAAAGAAATATTAATAAATTAAATAGCCTAACAGTATAAATAAATCAATAAATTAACTGTTAGGCCTTATTTTATTATAATTTTAAAAAAATTAGGAAAATTAATGTATTTTTGACAATTTCTTTTTAAAATGTAAATTATTTGTTAGACAGTCTGAAGCACGGTTC